>DATBXG010000918.1:0-2514 GCA_036514415.1 Paraburkholderia sp. | reverse complement strand
CCGCACCGACGCTGCGTACGAACACGCCCCGATGCTTCTCGTTGCGCACGAGGCCCGCCTGCTCCAGCGCACGGAACGCTTCGCGCACGGGGCCGCGCGACACCGCGAGGCGAGCCGCCCAGTCGGCTTCGTTGAGCTTGTCACCGGGCGCCAGGAGGCCCGCCGCGATGCGCCGCTCGATCTCATCGCGCACCAGCGCAGTGAGCGAATGCTGGCGCACCATGGCGAGCGGCGTCGTGTCGGACGACGGCTCGGGATGTGCAGACGAGGCGCCCATCGCGCCACTACCCGCAGGCGCGTCAGTCACCGGCTCTTGCACGTTCTGCCCTGCCCGCCTGTTGCGCGCCTGTGGCGCATCGACCCGCATGGCGACCATCCGTTCAGTCCGCACGCCGGCGCGGCACGCGCGCCGCGATCAGCAGGAGCGCTGCGAGCGAAACGATCAGCAGGATCAGCGAGAGCGCCGAAGCCGGCAGGTAGTAACCGCGCTCGACCGCGCCCACGACGACGATCGGCACTGTCGCGAAGCCCGGTGGATACACCGTGAGCGTCGCGCCCAGTTCGCCGAGCGACAGCGCGAAGCCCAGTGCGAGACTTGCGCGTATGGCCGGCACGAGCTGCGGCAGCACCACGCGTCGCAGCACCATTGACGGCGGCGCACCGAGGCTCGCGGCCGCCTCGCGCAGCACGGTCAGCTCGGGCCGCAGCGCTGCGGCCGCGCATCGATAGCAAAACGGCAGCACCAGCGCGAGCTGCACGAACACGACGATCGCCGCCGAACTCGACAGATCCACAGGCGCCTTGTGATAGGCGATCAGCACCGCGAGGCCGAGGACCACGCTCGGCACGCCGTTAGGCACCATCGCGAGCGTATCGACGATGGCGCCGAGGCCGCGCCGGTCGCGCCCTTCGAGTGCGAGTGCGAGCCATAGGCCGAGCGCCGTGCCGAGCACCGCCACGCCGAAGCCCACTTCGAGACTCGTTGCGAGCGCATCGAAATCGCTCGAGGCGAGGCGCTCGAACCAGCGCGTGCTGAAACCGTCGGGCAGGATCGTGCCCGACCAGTGCGACGCGACGCTCGACAGCGCAACGACGCCCACCGGCAAGACGAAGAGCCAGAAGCACAGCAGCGCCGCAAAACCGAGCAGTGCCGCGCTGGCAAAGCGCGAAACGAGGCTGCGCTCTACAGGCCGCGCACGAAGATGCTTCGCCGGCAGCGCGATGCGGTCCGAACCCGCTGCGGGATTAGTTGACATTGCGCGCGCCTCCATGACTGCGGCGATTCACGCGCCGATAGAGCGCATACAAGGAAAGCGACATCGCCAGCATGACCACGGCGCCTGCGGCGGCCGTCGGCAGATCGAGATCGACCGTAGCCGAACTGTAGATCGCCACCGGCAGCGTAACGAGGTGCGCGCTGCCAAGCACGAGCAGAATGCCGAACTCATTGAAGGTAAGCAGGAAGCAGAGGATCGTGCCCGCGGCGATACCCGGCCACGCGAGCGGCAGGATCACGCGCAGGGCGACCATCCGGCTGTTCGCGCCAAGGCTGCGGGCGGCTTCGATCAGGCGCATATCGAGCAGCGCGAACGCGGCAAGCGTCGGGCGCACGACGAACGGCGCATAGAAGACCACTTCGGCGAGCACCACCCCGCCGATGCCGAACAGGAAATCGAGCGGCGGCGCCTGCAAATGAAAGAGCCTTTGCAGCCCGATGCTCACCGAGCCCTGCGAACCGTATAGAAAGATGAGCGTGAACGCGACGAGGAACGACGGGAACGCCACGAACAGCTCGAGAAAGCGCGTAACGAGACGCGCACCCGGAAACGGCTTGAAGAACAGCTGCGCTGCGAGCGCGACGCCCAGCACCGAAGCCAGGCCCGCACTCAGGAACAGGATCCACAGTGTCGTGGCGATCACGCCGCGCGAATCGGGATTGCCGAAGAAGGTCCCGTAAGCGTGGAAGCTCAGGCCATGCGCGCCGGAAAGGCTCAGCAGCACGAGCCGCACGAGCGGATAGATGACGAGCGGCCCGAGCACGAACACGAGCAGAAACGCGATATGCCATTGCGCGCGCCGTTCGCGGCGGCGCGCGGCGGCCGCATGCGCTTCGGCGCCGGGCAGCGGAAGTGCGGAATCAGGGGTTGATAAGGACGACATCGTCAGCCTCGTAACGCAGGGACACACGCATGCCTTTCGCCGGCGTCATGCCGTGGCCGCGCTGCATGGTGACGAGCACCGGTTCGTTCGGCATCGCGTCGAGCAGCACCGGCACGGAAAGCACCGAGCCATACCATTCGACCGATTCGATCGTGCCGTGCAACTGCCCTTCGCCGAGCGGCGCGATGCGCAGGCTTTCGGGACGCAGACACGCGAGCTTGTCGCGCACGTCGTGGCGCGCATCGCCCACCGGGAACGCGACGTTCGGCGGCAGCAGGTTCGCCGCGCCCAGATAACGGGCCACGTAGGCGTCGTTAGGCGTGTCGTAGAGTTCCTGCGGCGTGCCGAGTTGCG
>DATBXG010000917.1:0-3448 GCA_036514415.1 Paraburkholderia sp. | reverse complement strand
GAGCCGAACCTCGCGCAGTCGGTAGCGGCGGGGCGGCTCGTGCCGTTGCTCGAGGCGTACGCCGCGCCGGTGCGGCCCATGCACCTGCTCTACGCCGATCGCCGCGCGCAGGCGCCCAAGCAGCGGGCGTTCGTGGCGTGGGCGCTGGCGCGCTTTGGCGTTGCCGGTCCCGGTCCCGGTCCCGGTGTGCCGGCGCCGGCGTCGACTCGCATTCGTCGTTCCGCGCGCAAGCCGCGAGCATGAGGCGCGGTGCAACGTTGCCGGCTGACAAGCGCGCGCTAGCGTCGAGCCAACGCGCGACGCCGGGCTGACCTCACGTTTTGCTGCGGAAAAAGGCGTTGAGCGTCGCGCCGGGCGCGGCGCCTTCGAAGCCGTCGAAACGCCCTTCGGCCAGCCGTTGCGCAGCGTGTATGAAGCCGCCCCACGCGGTGCGCGCGAGCGCGCCGCCCACGCTGACGCGGCGCACGCCGAGCGCGGCCAGATCGTCCAGCGTGAAGGCCGACTTCGCGCCGATCAGCACGTTCACCGGCTTCGGCGCGACAGCGGCGACGACGGCCGCGATCTGCTCGCGCGTCTGGATGCCGGGCGCATAGAGGCAATCCGCGCCCGCCTGTGAGTACGCCTGCAAACGCGCGATGGCGTCCTCGAGGTCGGGGACGCCCGCCACGAAGTTTTCCGCGCGGCCAACGAGCAAGGTGTCGCCGCCGCGCTCGTCGATTGCGCGGCGCGCCGCGCGGATGCGCTCGACGGCGACTTCGACCGGCAATAGCGGCGCGGCGTCATTGCCGGTCGAGTCTTCGACGGACAGCCCCGCAACACCGGTTTCGACGGCGAGGCCCACGCTCTCGCCAACACCGGCCGGATCCGCGCCGAAGCCGTTTTCGAAGTCGGCGTTCACGGGCAGGTCGGTGGCCTCGACGATCTCGCGCAGGTGCGCGAGGATCGCCTCGCGCGGCAAGGTGTTGTCGGCATGGCCGCGCGACCATGCGAACCCCGAACTGGTGGTCGCGAGCGCCTTGAAGCCGAGGCCCTGGAGATAGCGCGCGCTGCCCACGTCCCACGGGTTCGGCAGCACGAAACAACCGGCGGCGTGCAGCGCGCGGAAGTCGGCGCGTTTCTCGGCAATGGTGCGGGCGGGTCCTGACATGCGGAGTCTCCTCGTTGCTGGTGGGTGGGCGGCGGAGCGTCTCCGCCGGAATGCGTGCAGCGCCGTGCTGGCGTCAGATTGTGACCGAATTCGTGGATTCGCGGATCGAACGGTTTCCGTCCTCGGGGTGATTTCGCAAAAATAAGGATGGCGAATTAAATGAACGCCTACGACGGCGGCGGCTGTCGCGGGCTGGAAGCGAAGAAAAAAGGGCGCAGCCGTTATCATATGCGTTCTTTTTATTTAGCCGTCTAGCCGCAATGTCCAAAACCAGCGCCCCGAAAGCCACGCCGCCCCGCATGTCCGATGTCGCTCGTCTCGCTGGCGTTTCGAAAATGACGGTGTCCCGCGTGATGGCGGGGCGCAGCGCCTCGGAGGCCACGCGCGAGCGCGTGCAGCGCGCCATCGACGAGCTGGGCTATGTCGCCGACGCCGCGGCCGGGGCGCTTTCCTCAGGGCGCTCGTCGTTCGTCGCGGTCCTCGTGCCTTCGCTCTCCAGCTCGAACTTCTCGGACACCGTGAGCGGGCTGACGGCCGTGCTCGAGCCGCAAGGGCTCGAACTGCTGATCGGCGACACGGACTATTTCCTCGATCGCGAAGAGCGTCTCGTGCGCCAGATGCTGCGCCACCAGCCGCGCTGCATCGCCCTGACCGGCGCGCAGCATACGGAGGCCACGCGCACGCTGTTGCAGCGCTCGGGCGTGCCCGTCGTCGAGATGTGGGACTTGCCTGCGGAGCCGATCGACATGGCCGTGGGCTTTTCCAACGTGAGCGCGGCGCGCGAGATGGTGCGCTATCTCGCGGACAAGGGCCATCGGCGCATTGGCTTTCTCGGCGGCGCGGGCGATCTGGACCGGCGCGGCCTCGACCGCCTCAAGGGCTATCAGATGGAGATGAAGGCGCTCGGGCTCGAAAAGCACCGCGTGGTGCAGCTCGGCGACTCGCCGGTCACGATGAGCCACGGCGCACCGGCCATGGCCGAGCTGCTCGAGCGCTGGCCCGACACGCAGGCCGTGATGTGCGTGAGCGACATGTCGGCGTTCGGCGCGATCATGGAGTGCCAGCGGCGCGGCTTGAGCGTGCCGCGCGATATCGCGGTTGCGGGCTTCGGCAACTTCGAGATCGCGGCCTGCTGCAATCCGGCGATCACCACGGTCTCGGTGGACGCCTATGGCATTGGCCAGCGCACGGGCGAGGCGATCGTCGCCGCACTCGCGGCCGCGGACGGCGCGAGCGCGCAGCATCCCGCGAAAACGCGCATTCACTACGCCGTCGTGCCGCGCGAGAGCGCTTGAGCGCGTCGACATTTCTCGGCGGCATCGTTCCTTGGTATCGTTGCACACACGAATCAACAGGTACGGTTTGAACACTGCCGTGCGTGAGACGCGCCGCGTGTTCGGGAGAGTCGCGAAAGATGAAGTATTCGAATCTGGTCGAGCGCTTGCAGGGCCGCCGCACGACGGCGTGGGAGATTCATCACGCAGCGGTGCAGGCCGCGGCACGCGGCGAAGACGTGATCGTGCTGAGCGTGGGGGACCCCGATTTCGGCACGCCCGCGCCCATCGTCGAGCGCGCCGTGGCCGCGCTGCGCGAAGGCGATACGCACTACTCGGCCATCATGGGCCGCGAGCCGCTGCGCGAGGCGATAGCGCGCGAACATGCGCTCTCGAGCGGGCGCGCGGTCGGCGCGCAGAACGTGATTCTTTGCGCGGGGGCGCAGAACGGCCTGTTCGCGTCGTCGCTCTGCTTGCTGGAGGCTGGCGACGAAGTGCTCGTGCCCGAGCCGATGTATCTGACCTACGAGGCTGCGATCCGCGCGTCGGGCGCCACGCTCGTGCCGGTGCCCGTCGATCCCGAGAGCGGCTTTCATCTCGACTGCGACGCGCTCGAGGCGGCTGTCACGCCGCGCACGCGCGCGATCTTCTTCGCGACGCCGTGCAATCCCACCGGCGCGGTCATGCCGCGCGCGCACCTCGAGCGGGTCGCGCAACTGGCGCAGCGGCACGACCTGTGGGTGCTCTCCGACGAGGTCTACGCCGACCTCACGTTCGAGCGCGAACACGTGAGCATCGCCGCGCTCGACGGCATGGCGGAACGCACGGTCACGCTCGGCAGCCTCTCGAAGTCGCATGCCATGCCGGGCTGGCGGCTCGGCTGGGTGATCGCGCCCGAAACGATGATCGCGCATCTGGCGCGGCTCGCGCTCTGCATGCTCTATGAGGTTGACCCGGTTCGACGGACGGATTTGCGGCCAGCGATTTGATGCGATCTAACCTCCGTTGAGTGTTGAGTCGCGGGTTG
>DATBXG010000916.1:0-2366 GCA_036514415.1 Paraburkholderia sp. | reverse complement strand
TCGGAAAGCGAGCGCGCCGAGGTGTCCTGCGCGAAGCGTTCCTTGTCCGGGTCCATCAGCGTCGTGCGGCCCTGGTAGACCACGCCGTCGATATCGGTCACCCAGATGTTCTTGAGCGGCAGGCCCAGATCCACCATGAGGTCCAGACACGCGAGCGCCGCCGCGCCCGCGCCCGAGGTCACGACCTTGACCTTCGTAATGTCCTTGCCGATCACTTTCAGGCCGTTCATGAACGCGGCCGAAACGGTGATCGCGGTGCCGTGCTGGTCGTCGTGGAAGACCGGGATCTTCATGCGCTCGCGCAGCTTGCGCTCGACCGTGAAGCAGTCGGGCGCCTTGATGTCTTCCAGGTTGATGCCGCCGAACGTGGCTTCGAGGCTCGCGATGATGTCCACGAGCTTGTCCGGATCGCTTTCGGTGATTTCGATGTCGAACACGTCGATGCCCGCGAACTTCTTGAAGAGCACCGCCTTGCCTTCCATGACCGGCTTGGAGGCCAGCGCGCCGATATTGCCGAGGCCCAGCACGGCCGTGCCGTTCGTGATCACGCCCACCAGATTGCCGCGCGCCGTGTAGCGGAACGAGTTCTGCGGATTGTCGACGATCTCCTCGCAGGCCACGGCCACGCCCGGCGTGTAGGCGAGCGCGAGGTCGCGCTGGGTGACGAGCGGCTTGCTGGCCGTCACCGAGATCTTGCCCGGCGTGGGGAATTCGTGATACTCGAGGGCGGCCTGACGATCGGTCTTGTTCATGTTCCTCACTCTGATGGTGTGCCCCACGCACGGAAGGCGCGGCGGTCATGTTCGAATGAGGCGATTCTAGAGAGCCCTCATAACCTGCCCATTTTGATTTAGTATGGGGCCATCATTTTTTTGTTATGCCCCCGGTTATCGTGTCTTTCAGCATTGACGAAGTGACGAGGCGTTTAAATACGCGCCTGAAAATGCGCCATCTGGTCCTGCTCCTGCAGATCCGCCAGCACGGCTCGCTCACGCGCGTCTCGGAGCACATGGCGACGAGCCAGCCCGCCGTCACCAATGCGCTGGCCGAAATGGAGAGCATGTTCGGCGCGCCGCTTTTCGAGCGTTCGTCGCGCGGCATGACCCCCACGGCGCTCGGCAACGTGGTGCTGGCGCGCGCCCAGGCCATGCTGCACGACCTCGATCACCTGGCGCGCGATATCGAAGCGGTCGTGGCGGGCCACGCCACGCGCGTGCACGTGGGCGTGATTCCATTTATCTCCGGACGCACGCTCGCGGCGGCGATCCGCCTCACGCAAGCGCGCCTCCCGCAGCGCGTCACCATGACGATTCACGAAGGCACAAGCGACGCGCTCCTGCCGCAGTTGCGCGACCACACGCTCGATATCGTGATCGGGCGCGCGTCTTCCGCTGTCGATGTCTCGCAGTTGCGCTTCGAGGTGCTGCATCAGCAAAAGCCGCGGCTCATCGCGAGCCGGCGTCTCGCGGCGCGCCTCGCGCGCAGCAAGCTCAGCTGGGAAAAGCTCGTCGAGCTGGACTGGATACTCGGCGCGCCGCACACGCCCATACGCGAGCAGATTTCCGATCTCTTCCTGCATGCGGGCGTGGCGCCGCCCGTGCCCATCGTGGAAAGCTACACGTCACGGCTGATCGGCGAGATGATCGTTGCGAACGAGAACGCCGTGTCGATCGTGCCCGCCGATATCGCAGAAGAACTCGTGCACTTCGCGGGTGTGGCGATCGTGCCGTACACGCTCGACTGGACGCTGCCGCCCGTTGCCATGTTCACGCGCGCCGGCGTGCTGCGCGATGTCGATGCGACCTTCGGGCAGTCGCTGCGCGAGTTGTATCAGGAGGCGGAGCAGGCGCGGGGCTAAGCCTTTTCCCGCAGTTCGCTTTCCAGTTCCTCCAGCTCCAGCCCGTGCGTGCGGTCGTGGTCGAGCAGTTCACGCACGAGTTCTTCCAGCGTCATGCGCCGAACGCCGTCGCGCAGCCCGCAGCGTAGTCGCTGCTCGGGCGTGAGGCGCTCGAGCGATGCGCAAAGACGGCGCCGGCCTTCGCTGAATTCGCCCATGGCCGCGACGAGATCCTGGCGCAGGTATGCGCGCGCTTCGGCGAGCGCCGTGCCGTCCACGGATGCGATTTCCGGCAGTTGAACCTTGCGCACGGCGCTGAAACGCTCGGCAAAAACCGTGTCGAGATCGCGCAGATGGCAGGCGTGCTCGAGCAGCGAAAACCCCGTGCCCTCTGGCCGGCGCGCCCACAGGCTCATGGGCACGCGCTTGACGAGCGCCGCGAAGCGTTCCGGCATCGTGGCGAGCGCTTCGATCACCGCTTCGAACGGCAAGACGACCTGCTGCGCGCTGAACACCGCGCCATAGCTGA
>DATBXG010000915.1:0-2233 GCA_036514415.1 Paraburkholderia sp. | reverse complement strand
TGCGGATTTTCGCTTCGACCTCGTCGGTGATGCGGGCCGTTTCCTCGATGCGCGTGCCCGTGGGCGCGCGCAGATGCAGGCGGATTTCGCCCGAATCGACCGCGGGGAAGAAGTCGCGGCCCGTGAACGGCAACAGCGCGAGCGAGCCGAGGCACAGTGCGAGCCACAACACGACGAAGCGGCGCCGCTGCGCAATGGTGGCCTGCAAAAGCGTGCGATAGCGGTTGCGCAAGGCTTCGAAGCGCTTCTCGAAGGCCGCCTGAAAGCGCGTCAACGCCCCGGCGATGCCGCGCGCGGGCGTGGCGCTTTGCGTGCGTGCGCGCAGCAGGTACATGGCGAGCGTGGGGATGAGCGTGCGCGAGAAGAAGTACGACGCGCACATCGCGAACACCACGGCCTCGGCCATCGGCACGAACAGATAGCGCGCCACGCCCGAAAGCAGGAACATCGGCACGAACACGATGCAGATGGCGAGCGTGGAAACGAACGTAGGCACGGCGATTTCGCCCGAGCCGTTGAGGATCGCGTCGTGCAGCGTAGCGCCGCGCTCCAGATGATGCGTGATGTTTTCGATGGCGACGGTGGCATCGTCAACGAGTATGCCGACTGCGAGCGCGAGACCGCCGAGCGTCATGATGTTGATGGTCTCGCCGAGCGCGGCGAGCGCGATGAGCGACGTGAGCACGGCGAGCGGAATCGTTACGGCGATGATGAGCGTGGCGCGCCAGCTGCCGAGAAAGAGCAGGATCATCGCGGCCGTGAGGCAGGCGGCAATGAGCGCTTCGCGCACGACGCCGGAGATTGCCGACTTCACGAACATCGACTGATCGGAGAGCGGCGTGATCTTGAGCGCGCTGGGCAAGCCGGCTGCGATCTTCGGCAGCATCGCCTTGACCTGGTCGATGATCGTGAGCGTCGAGGCGCTGCCGGTCTTCTCGACGGTAAGGAGTGCCGCGCGTTTGCCGTCCGCGCGCACGATGTTCGTTTGCGGCGCGTAGCCGTCGATCACATGCGCGACGTCGCGCACGTACACCACGCTCCCGTTCACGGTCTTGATGGGCAGGTCGTTGAGCGCCGCAACGGTTTGCGTGCTGCCGTTCATCTCCACGTTGTATTCGCGCGAGCCGATCTTCGCGGTGCCGCCGGGCAGGATGAGATTTTGCGCGTTGACGGCGTTCACGACGTCGGCGGGCGCGAGGCCCTTTGCCTGCAGCGCCTTCGGATCGAGCTGCACCATGATCTGGCGGATCTTGCCGCCGTAGGGCAGCGGCACGGCCGCGCCTTGCACGGTGGCGAGCTGCGTGCGGATGAAGCTGTTGCCGAGGTCGTAAAGCGACTGCTCGGGCAGTGTCGCGCTCGAGAGGCCCAGTTGCAGCACGGGCACCGTCGAAGCGTTGTACGTGATGATGTTGGGCGGCAGCGTGCCCGGCGGCAGGACGCGCAGGATCGAGGCGGAGTTCGAGGCGGCCTCGGCAATCGCGCGGTTGATGTCGGCGCCGGGATGGAAGAACACCTTCACCACCGAGACGCCGTTGAGCGACTGCGATTCGATGTGCTCGATGTCGTCGACGTCCGAGGTGAGGGCGCGCTCGTAATTCGAGGTAATGCGGTGCGCCATGTCCTCGGCCGAGAAGCCGTTGTAGGTCCAGACGATGCTGACCACGGGAATGTTGATGTTCGGAAAAATGTCCGTGGGCGTGCGCATGATGGCGAGCGGCCCGAGGATGAAGAGCAGCACGGCGAGCACGATGAACGTGTAAGGCCGCCTGAGGGCCAGTTTGACGATCCACATGGCGTTGTCCGGGGTGATGGCAGGGTCGGCGCAAGTATCGGGAGGGCGCGCTTACCCGCTGCTGACTGCGACATTACGGATTTGTCATCTTGGGAGCGGAGCGGCGGATGCCGCCATGGGCGCGCTCGCCGCAGATAACGAACTCGTAATCAGCGGGTCAGCTTTGGGTCAGCGCCGCGCGACCAGAATCCAGTCAACCTTCGCGACATCGCCGGAGGGCGGCTGAAGCGGCATCACTTCACGATGCAGCGGCCATTCATTGAGAGGTGAACATCATGAAAGCACTCGTTTCCACTTTGCTCGTCGCCTGCGCCCTGGCCGCTCCGGCCGCCGCTTTCGCCCAGACCGCCAGCACGGCCACCAACGCGAGCGTCACACGCGCACAGGTGATCGCCGATCTCGCGCGTCTGGAGCAGGCGGGGTATCGTCCATCGGCCTCGG
>DATBXG010000914.1:0-6913 GCA_036514415.1 Paraburkholderia sp. | reverse complement strand
CGCAAGAGAGAGCGAGCGGAAGCAGCGCGGTGCGAAGGAGTCTGCGCATGGCAGGGACGTCGGGAACGGTTGGGCGCCAGCGGCGCGGGGTCATCATGCTAGCAGCCGCGCGTGCGCGCCGGAAGCCGTTGCCGGCGGCCAGCCGGCGGGCGGCCGCACGGATGTTTCACGGATGTTTGCCAGGCACGGCGTCGTTTCAGGCGGAAGCTTTGGCGCGCGAGGGCAGCAGGCGCTTGAGCGGGTCCGACATACGCGCGACGAGCAGCAGCGCAGAGATCGCGACGGCGTCGGCGACGAGGCCGAGCGGCACGTTCAGGTAACCGTCGGTGTACCAGTAGAGCACCGAGTCGACCGTGAGCGAAATCACGGCGCCAGCCACGAACGAGAGCATCCCCTTGCGTCCGACGAGCCCCACCCATGGCAGCGCATGCGCGAGGCGCCTGGCCCAGCCAAGGCGGATGACGTGCGCCGTGAGCCAGGCGACGCCGAGGAAATTGAGCAGGCGGAACCACGCCAGGTTGCGCTTGAAGTCGGCGTCGAGCGCGACGTTGCCGAGCTGCAGGCGATAGATCGCGGCGGCCGCCACGACGGCGAGGGCCGCGAGTGTCACGAGCGAGCCAAGCCGGTGCGCGCTCACGCGCTGGAATACCGGCTGCGCCTGCGCGATCACCCCCAGCACGAACATCAGTTGCCAGCCGAACGGGTTGAAGTCCCATTGCACGTCCTCGACGTGCGGCAGCCACGGCGCCAGGTGCGGCGCGACACCCCAGAGCGCGAGGCTCACGGCCAGCAGCAGCCACGGCCGCGTGCGCGCGAGCGGCAGCGCGAGCGGGGCGGCGAGGGCGAAGCAGGCGTACATGGGCAGCACGCCGGCCAGATACGGCTGGCGGCGCAGCAGCACGATGTCGCGCAGTGCGGCGGCGGGCGCGAGCGTGAGATCGTCGAGATCGGTGGTGGCGAGGTTGGGCGCATCCACGTTGCAGGCGACGAGGATCGCGGTGACGAGCAGCATCAGGAGCGCGGTCACGACGAACGCGCGGTAGATCTCGAACGCGCGCTTGATGAAGCGCTGCCTGGCTGCGGCTTCGGTGCGCCGCGAGCAGAGTGCTGCCCACGCGGTGGCCGTGGCGAAGCCGCCGAGGAAAACGAACACCTCGGCCGCGTCGCACAGCGCGTAGGCGTGCAGCGTGACGCGCGAGACGATGCTGCCGCCGATGTGATCGACGACGATGACGATGAGGACGAGGCCGCGGAAGAAATCGAGTTCGACTAGACGGTTGGATGACTTTGACATGTTGGAGCAGCAGGCCGGACCACCAGGGGGCGCTTGAAGCAGCCGAATGAGCCGGACGGCAGACGCTGGGAGTCCCTGCCAGGGAAAAACAGGAGATCAGGTGAGGTTCGCGAGGCGCCGCGACGCCGGGAACCGTGAAGTGGCCGCCAGTGCGGCCGCGTGACAGTGCGCAGGCAAAGACCTGAAGAAAGCGCGAGGGTTCCCGTGAGCCGCGGCTCATGCTTGACCGGGCGGATACTACCGTAATTTCAAATAGCTTTCATTGACCCCGGGGTGGTCGTAGTTCAAGTTTCCGGGGTGTATGCCGATAAGGCAGGAGAAAGGGCACGATCATGCTGACGCCTCGAGCGCCGCGCCGACGCGGGTTTGGGCGCGTCCTTCTGGCCCTTTGCCGATGTTTTTATGGGGCGCAAATTCGGCTATTTAACATTTGTTTCAAAGTGTTGTCCCTGGGCGAATTCTGGGGAATTGCGCTTTACAATGCCGGATCGATTTTGAGATGGCACGCTCGTTCGTTATGGAAGCGATGACGTGCGTTGGATGTTTATCGTTCGAGATGCAGTCTATTTGGCTGCAAATCGACGCGGCCCGGCGCAAGCGAGCCGGAGCGCCGTGAGGGCGGGAGCGCGATACACGCGGCAGACCGTCCCGGGCGCCCACTCGTTGATTCGCGCGGCTGCAAGCACGCAGGAGGTAACTATGTTCGAAGATCGTCCCGGTCAGCGCACCAACGGTCTCAAGGGAATCTGGGCCGTGTTGGGACTGGCGGCCCTGCTGGGCGGCTGCGCCAACATGGATCAGCAGCAGCAACAACAGCCGCAGCCCGACACTTCGGCAGCGGCGAGCCCGGCGTCGGACGCATCGGGCACGGATGCCAGCAATGCGCAAGCGGCGAGCGCGCCCGTCACGCGCGTCGTCACGAAAACGACGTACGTGCGCGTGCGCCGCGGCGACACGCTTCAGCGCATCGCGCAAAAGCACAGCGTTTCCATCAAGGACCTGTCCGCCTGGAACCACCTGAAGCCCAACGGCCATCTGCGCGCAGGCCAGTCGATCAAGCTGGTTTCGAAGCAGACGATCACCGTGCAGGTCGCCGCGCCGCAAGCTGGCGGCACAGCGGCGAATTCAGCCGCGAGCGCGGCCGGCAATCGCCAGGTTGCCGCCGAAGTGACGCGCCACGCGAGCAGCGTCGCGCTCGTGTGGCCGGCGCATGGCCGTGTGGTCGAGCCGTTCGCGCCGGGCACGACGCGCGGCATCGAGATCGCGGGCAAGGCGGGCGACCCGGTGATCGCCGCCGCCGACGGCAAGGTCATGTACGCGGGCACGGGGCTGAACGAGTACGGCAGCTTGATCATCGTCCAGCACAACAAGGACTTCCTGACGGCTTACTCGCACAACCGCCGTCTGCTGGTGAAGACCGGCGACATGGTGCATCAGGGCCAGCAGATCGCCGAGATGGGCAGCGAGAACAATGACCGCGTGGCGGTGCTGTTCGAGGTGCGCCGCGACGGCAAGCCGGTGGACCCGATGCCGTATCTGCCGTCGTCGCCGCAGAGCTGAGCGCTTCTCTTGTTTGAATGCTAAAAAGCCGCCCCGGCGCTGCAATGCGCCGGGGCGGCTTTGTCACGTTTGACGCCGCGATGCCGGGCGCTTAGAACGAATCTCCCGGAACCCGCACCCAGCCTTCCATCAGCACGCGCGCGCTGCGGCTCATGATGGCCTTCGTGACCGTCCACTCGCCGTTTTCCAGGCGTGCCTCGGCGCCCACACGCAGCGTGCCCGACGGATGGCCGAAACGCACCGCGCTGCGCTCGCCGCCGCCCGCCGCGAGATTCACGAGCGTGCCCGGAATGGCAGCGGCGGTGCCGATCGCCACGGCAGCCGTGCCCATCATGGCGTGGTGCAGCTTGCCCATCGACATGGCGCGCACGAGCAGGTCCACATCGCCGGCCTCCACGCGCTTGCCGCTCGACGCCGTGTAGCCCGCGGGCTTCGCGACGAAGGCGATCTTGGGCGTGTGCTGGCGCGTGGCGATCTCGTCGAGGTTCTTGATGAGGCCCATGCGCAGCGCGCCGTACGCGCGGATCGTCTCGAACTTCTTCAATGCTGCGGCGTCGCTGTTGATCGCGTCCTGCAACTCCGTGCCCGTGTAGCCGATGGCCTCGGCGTTCACGAAGATCGTCGGGATGCCCGCGTTGATCATCGTGGCCTCGAGCTTGCCCACGCCCGGCACTTCCAGGTCGTCAACGAGATTGCCCGTGGGGAACATCGCGCCGCCCGCGCCCTCTTCGTCGGCCGCCGGGTCGAGGAATTCGAGCTGCACTTCGGCGGCGGGGAAGGTCACGCCGTCCAGCTCGAAGTCGCCCGTTTCCTGCACATGGCCGTTCGTCATCGGCACGTGCGCGATGATGGTCTTGCCGATGTTGGCCTGCCAGATGCGCACGGTCGCGACGCCGTTGTCGGGCACGCGGCTCGGGTCGATCAGGCCGCCGCTGATCGCGAACGGGCCGACCGCGGCGGAGAGATTGCCGCAGTTGCCGCTCCAGTCGACGAAGGCCTTATCGATGGCGACCTGGCCGAACAGGTAGTCGACGTCGTGATCGGGTCTGCTGCTCTTCGCCACGATCACGGTCTTGCTCGTGCTGGAGGTCGCGCCGCCCATGCCGTCGATCTGCTTGCCGTACGGGTCGGGGCTGCCGATCACGCGCATGAGCAGTTTGTCGCGCGCCTCGCCCGGCTGCTGCGCCGAGGCGGGCAGATCCTGGAGGCGGAAGAACACGCCTTTGCTGGTGCCGCCGCGGATATACGTGGCGGGAATCTTGATCTGAGGTACGTGTGCCATGTGTTGTCCTGAAACGAAGGGCGGCGCGCGTGTGAGCGCTGCGCCGCCCGTTCCTCGTTTATGCCGCTGCCTGCGACGACTCAAGGAAGTCCTGCGCGAAACGCTGCAGCACGCCACCCGCGTCGTAGATCGACACTTCTTCTGCAGTGTCGAGTCGGCAGGTAACCGGCACTTCCACACGCTCGCCGTTCTTGCGGTGGATGACGAGTGTGAGATCGGCGCGCGGCGTGCGCTCGCCGATCACATCGTACGTTTCCGTGCCGTCGATGCCGAGCGTCGTGCGGTTCGTGCCCGCCTTGAACTCCAGCGGCAGCACGCCCATGCCGATCAGGTTCGTGCGGTGAATGCGCTCGAAGCCTTCCGCGACGATGACTTCCACGCCCGCGAGACGCACGCCCTTAGCCGCCCAGTCGCGCGAGCTGCCCTGGCCGTAGTCCGCACCCGCGACGATGATGAGCGGCTGCTTGCGTTCCATGTAGGTCTCGATGGCTTCCCACATGCGCGTGACCTTGCCTTCCGGCTCGATGCGCGCAAGCGATCCCTTCTTCACGGCGCCGTCCACCACGGCCATCTCGTTGATGAGCGTGGGATTCGCGAAGGTCGCGCGCTGCGCCGTGAGGTGGTCGCCGCGATGCGTGGCGTACGAGTTGAAGTCCTCTTCTGGCAGGCCCATCTTCGCGAGGTATTCGCCGGCCGCGCTGTTCGGCAGGATCGCATTGGAAGGCGAGAGGTGGTCCGTCGTGATGTTGTCGCCGAGCACCGCGAGCGGGCGCAGGCCCTTGAGCGTGCGCTCGCCCGCGAGCGCGCCTTCCCAGTACGGCGGGCGGCGGATGTACGTGCTTTGCGCGCGCCAGTCGTAGAGCGGGTCGGTCGTTTCGCCGCTTGACGCCGTGGCCGCGAACATCGGTTCGTACACCTTGCGGAACTGCTCGGGCTTCACGCTTTGCGCGACGATGGCGTCGATTTCTTCGTCGGTCGGCCAGAGGTCCTTGAGATAGACCGGCTTGCCGTCCTTGTCCGTGCCGAGCGAATCGCGCTCGATGTCGAAGCGGATCGTGCCCGCAATCGCATACGCGACGACGAGCGGCGGCGAGGCGAGGAATGCCTGCTTCGCATACGGGTGAATGCGGCCGTCGAAGTTGCGGTTGCCCGAGAGCACGGCCGTCGCGTACAGGTCGCGGTCGATGATTTCCTGCTGGATCTTCGGATCGAGCGCGCCCGACATGCCATTGCACGTGGTGCAGGCGAACGCGACGATGCCGAAGCCGAGCTTTTCCAGATCGGGCAGCAGGTTGGCTTCTTCGAGGTAGAGCTCGACGGCCTTCGACCCCGGCGCGAGCGAGCTCTTCACCCACGGCTTGCGCGAGAGGCCGCGTGCGTTCGCGTTGCGCGCGAGCAGTGCGGCGGCGATCACGTTGCGCGGGTTGCTGGTGTTCGTGCAGCTCGTGATGGCGGCGATGATGACCGCGCCGTCGGGCATCTGGCCCGGCGTTTCTTCCCACTTGCCCGCAATGCCGCGTTCGGCGAGGTCGGACGTCGGCAGACGCTTGTGCGGGTTCGACGGGCCGGCCATGTTGCGCACGACGCTCGAAAGATCGAACGTGAGCGTGCGCTCGTATTGCGAGTTCGCGAGCGTGTCGGCCCAGAGGCCAGCCGTCTTCGCGTAGGTTTCGACGAGCTTGACCTGCTCTTCTTCGCGGCCCGTGAGGCGCAGATAATCGAGCGTCTGGTTGTCGATGAAGAACATCGCGGCCGTGGCGCCGTATTCGGGCGCCATGTTCGAGATCGTGGCGCGGTCGCCGAGCGTGAGGCTCGACGCGCCAACACCCCGGAACTCCAGATACGCGCCGACGACCTTTTCCTTGCGCAGGAACTCGGTGAGGGCGAGCACGATGTCGGTGGCGGTGATGCCGGGCTGGCGCTTGCCCGTGAGCTCCACGCCGACGATATCGGGCAGGCGCATCCACGAGGCGCGGCCGAGCATGACGTTCTCGGCTTCGAGGCCGCCCACGCCGATGGCGATCACGCCGAGCGCGTCCACGTGCGGCGTGTGGCTGTCCGTGCCGACGCAGGTGTCGGGGAAGGCCACGCCGTCGCGCGCCTGGATCACGGGCGACATCTTCTCCAGATTGATCTGGTGCATGATGCCGTTGCCCGGAGGAATCACGTCGACGTTCTTGAACGCTTTCTTCGTCCAGTTGATGAAGTCGAAGCGGTCGACGTTGCGGCGATCTTCGATCGCGCGGTTCTTGTTGAACGCGTCCGGGTCGAAGCCGCCGCATTCCACGGCGAGCGAGTGGTCGACGATCAGTTGCACCGGCACCACCGGATTCACCTTGGCGGGGTCGCCGCCCTGGTCGGCGATGGCGTCGCGCAGGCCGGCGAGGTCCACGAGCGCGGTCTGGCCAAGAATGTCGTGGCAGACCACGCGCGCCGGGAACCACGGAAAGTCGAGGTCGCGCTTGCGTTCGATGAGCTGCGTAAGCGAAGCGGTGAGCGTAGCCGGGTCGCAGCGGCGCACGAGGTTTTCGGCGAGCACGCGCGAGGTGTACGGCAGCGTGTCGTAGGCGCCGGGCTGGATGGCCTCGACGGCTTCGCGCGCGTCGAAGTAATCGAGCCGGGTGCCCGGGAGGGACTTGCGGTAGGCGGTATTCACGGCTTGGGGACCAGATAGTAGATGGGGGTGCGGCGAACGCGTGCTCCGTCAGCGAATGTCTTCACTTTACGCGCCCGCGCCGCCGTCTCCCAGTCGTCCGGACGGCATAGACCGTCCGGAC
>DATBXG010000913.1:0-2754 GCA_036514415.1 Paraburkholderia sp. | reverse complement strand
GACGGCGTGGCCATGGCCTGGCGTGCAGGCGCGAAAGTCGCGAACATGGAGTTCATCCAGTTCCACCCCACCTGCCTCTTCCACCCCCACGCCAAGTCGTTCCTGATTTCGGAAGCCGTGCGCGGCGAAGGCGGCCTGCTGCGCCTGCCCGACGGCACGCGCTTCATGCCCGCGCACGATCCGCGCGCCGAACTCGCGCCGCGCGACATCGTCGCCCGCGCAATCGACTTCGAGATCAAGAAGCACGGGATCGATTGCGTGCATCTCGATATCAGCCATCAGTCGCCGGCATTTCTCGAAGAGCACTTCCCGACCATCCTCGCGCGCTGCCGCGAGTTCGGCATCGACATCACGAAGGAGCCGATTCCCGTCGTGCCCGCCGCGCACTATACGTGCGGCGGCGTCGTCACCGATCTGGCGGGACGCACCGATCTCGCGGGCCTCTACGCCGTCGGCGAGACCTCGTACACCGGCCTGCACGGTGCGAACCGCCTCGCTAGCAATTCACTGCTGGAGTGCCTCGTGATCGGCCGCTCGGCTGCCGAGGCGATCGAGGCCGAAGGTTTCAGCGCGGGCGCACACGCCCCGCTGCCCGACTGGGATGAAAGCCGCGTGTCCGACTCCGACGAGGAAGTCGTGGTCGCACACAACTGGGACGAGCTGCGCCGGCTGATGTGGAACTACGTCGGCATCGTGCGCACCGACAAGCGTCTCGAGCGCGCACAGCATCGCATTGCGCTGCTGCGTGACGAAATTCTCGAGTACTACGCGAATTTCCGCGTCACGCGCGACCTGCTGGAACTGCGCAACCTCGTCGACGTGGCTTCGTTGATCGTGGAAAGCGCACGCTCGCGCCGCGAAAGCCGCGGTCTGCACTACAGCCGCGACTGGCCGAACTCGCTGCCCAAGGCGCTGCCGACGGTGCTTGCGCCCGAGCGCGTGCGCAACCGTACGGTTTCGTAAGCGCCAGTTGCAGGAAACGCCGAAAAAGTAAAGGCCGCCTCATTGAGAGGCGGCCTTTTCTATTGCGTGCAGCGAATCTAACCCGTGCTTCTTCAGACGATACGCATCGAGAAGTCCGTCGCCCGCACGTCTTTCGTCAACGCGCCAATCGATACGCGGTCCACGCCCGTTTCTGCGATCGTGCGCACCGTCTCGAAGTTCACGCCGCCCGAAACCTCGAGCACCGCGCGTCCGGCCGTGAGCTTCACCGCATCGCGCATCATGTCGAACGAGAAGTTGTCGAGCAACACCGACTGCGCGCCATGAGCGAGCGCCGTTTCGAGCTGTTCGAGCGTCTCCACTTCGATCTGGATCGGCACGCCTGCATCGAGTGCGAGCGCGGCGTCCATCGCCGCACCCACACCGCCCGCTGCGGCAATGTGGTTTTCCTTGATCAGGATGCCGTCGTAAAGCGCCAGGCGCTGGTTCTCGCCGCCGCCCACGCGCACCGCGTACTTCTGCGCGAGGCGCAGGCCGGGCAGCGTCTTGCGGGTATCCAGAATGCGCGTATTCGTGTGAGCGATCATGTCGACGTAGCAGCGCGTCACGCTCGCCACGCCCGACAGCAGCTGCAGGAAGTTCATCGCGTTGCGCTCCGCCGTGAGCAGCGAGCGCGCCGGGCCGCGCAGGGAGCACACGGTCGCGCCGGCGGCCATGCGCTCGCCTTCGCGATAGTGCCAGCGCACCTCGATGCGCGGGTCGACGCGCTTCACCACGCCGTCGAACCACAGCACGCCGCACAGCACCGCTTCTTCGCGCACGATGATGCGCGCGTCGCGCATTTCGTCGGCGGGCACGAGGCGACCCGTCTGGTCGCCGGGGCCGACGTCTTCTTCGAGGGCATCGACCACGTTGCGCGCGATCGCGGCGTCGAACGCCGCACCGTACTGCGAGCGCACAGCGCCCAGCACGGGCGAAACGGCGTCGACTGCGAGCAATTCAGACGCACCCATTTATGCTGCCCCCACTTGCGAGAACAGCGCGGTGTCGCGCGCGAGGTCGCCGCTCGCCTGCACGCGGCGCTTGTGCTCCGCGGCGAACGCCAGCATGCGGTCGATCGGCAGGCGGGCGCGCTCGCCGATCGCAGCATCGACGTGAATCTCGTTGTGCCCGCGCTCGAGCACGTCGGCGAGATTCGCAAGACCGTTCATGGCCATCCACGGGCAGTGCGCGCAGCTCTTGCAGGTCGCGCTATTGCCGGCCGTGGGCGCTTCGATGAAGGTCTTGCCCGGCGCCGCGAGGCGCATCTTGTGCAGGATGCCGAGGTCGGTCGCGACGATGAAGCGTTGCGCGTCGAGCTTCACGGCCGCATCGATCAGCTGCGTGGTCGAGCCGACCACGTCGGCGAGCGCGACCACGCTCTCCGGCGATTCGGGGTGAACGAGGATCTTGGCGTCCGGATATTCGGCGCGCAGCAGATCGAGCTCGACGCCCTTGAATTCGTCGTGCACGAGGCACGAGCCCTGCCACAGCAGCATGTCCGCGCCGGTCTTCTTCTGGATGTAGCTGCCCAGGTGCCGGTCCGGTGCCCACAGGATCTTTTCGCCCTTCGCGTGCAGATCGGCGACGATCTCGAGCCCGATGGACGACGTGACCATCCAGTCTGCGCGCGCCTTCACGGCCGCGCTCGTGTTCGCGTAGACGACGACGGTGCGGTCCGGATGCTCGTCGCAAAACGCCGAGAACTCGTCGATCGGGCAGCCGAGGTCGAGCGAGCAGGTCGCGTCGAGGTCGGGCATGAGGATGCGTTTG
>DATBXG010000912.1:0-2092 GCA_036514415.1 Paraburkholderia sp. | reverse complement strand
GGGCGGCGCGGGCCCAGGCCGGGGAAGAGCCGATGCGCACGGGCGCCGCCGCGCCGGACGAACCTGCGGGTTGAATCCCTTTCGACATGACCACTCACCGCACTATCGAACTGATCGCACCGTCCGGTTATCCGAACGACTCCGAGGCGGTGCATCGTGCGCTTGCGCGGTTGCGGGCGCAAGGCCATCACGTCGATGGCGTGCACGCCACTGAGCGGCGCTTTCAGCGCTTCGCCGGCACCGACGGCCAGCGCGCCGCGGAGTTGAACCGCCTCGCCGACCCGTCGCGCGACCTGCCGGACATCGTGCTCGCCGTGCGCGGAGGCTATGGCGCGGTGCGCATCCTTCACGGTCTCGACTACGAAGGGCTGCAGCGGCGCTTGACGGATCAGCCCATTGCGTTCGTGGGGCATAGCGACTTCACCGCCATCCAGCTCGCGCTGCTCGCGCGCGCCGGGCTCACGACGTTCGGCGGCCCGATGCTCGTGAGCGATTTCGGCGCAGAGAGTCTCAGCAGCTTCACGATGCATCATTTCTGGGACACGCTTTCCAGGCCGAGCTACAGGCTCAAGGTCAATGCGCCCCAGGCACAGTCGACGAACGTGTCGGGCACGCTCTGGGGCGGCAACCTCGCGGTGGTCACTTCGCTGATTGGCACGCCTTATCTGCCGCCGGTCGAGGGCGGCATCCTGTTCGTCGAGGACGTGAACGAGCAGCCGTTCCGCATCGAACGGATGATTTATCAGCTGCACCTGACCGGCATCCTCGCGCGCCAGCAGGCGCTCATCCTGGGCGACTTCTCGGGCCACAAGGAATTCGATTACGACAACGGCTACGATCTGCGCGAAATGGTGGAGCAGGTGCGCGCCGTGGTCGGCATCCCGGTGATTACGGGCCTGCCGTTCGGCCATATTCCGGATATGGTCACGCTGCCGGTGGGCGCGCCGGGGCAGTTGGTCTCCACGCCGCACGGCTTCGAGTTGACCGTGAGCGGCTACCCGCATCTGGATTGATTCAGGGCACACAGAAGCGCTTTCGGGCGCTTTTTTTATGAAGACTTGTGCAACTAACGGCCAACCCTAAGAGGCGTCAGCCAGTGCAAAGATCGAAGTCATCGCGCAAGATTGTTGACAAAAAATGCAGCCAAAGTGGGGCAGTGAATCACCATGAAGGTGCTGAATTCCCCGAAATAAAGCGTTATTCACCGATGCGAGGCACCTGGAAGCATGGGCGCGCGTGGGGATCTTCCCCAGGTTTGCCGATAAAATTGTTGACAATATTTATGTCCAACCTAGGATACCCAACAGAGAGACCCGAGCCATGCGAAAGACCGATATCGCCGCCGAAGCAACCGGCATGAAGCCCGAGGCGATCGCCGCGCGAATCCGCGCCGCGATCCTCGAGCACCGGCTGCCGCCCGGCGCGAAGTTGACAGAAGCACAGTTGTGCGAAGTATTCGGCGTGAAGCGCGGTCCGATCCGGCAGTCGCTCGCGCTGCTGGCGAAGGATCATCTCGTGGATCTGGAGCCCAATCGCGGTGCGTTCGTCGCGAGCCCGTCGCTTCAGGAAGTGCACGAGGTGTTCGAAATGCGGCGGATCATCGAGTTGGCCGTGGTGGGGCGCATCTGCAGCGCGCAGCACGGCAACCGCCGCCTGAAGAGCATCGGCGAGACGATCCGGCGTGAGCGCAAGGCCTTCGAGGGTCGCGACTTCCCGACGTGGATTCGCCTCTCCGGCGAGTTCCACACGTCGCTCGCGACGCTCACGGGCAACACGGTGCTATGCGATTGCCTGAACGGGCTCGTGGCGCGATCGACGCTCATTTCGGCGCTCTACGAATCGCCGGGACGCAGCCCCTGTTCATTCGACGATCACGAGGCGATTCTGGCCGCGCTCGAGGCAGGAGACGAGAAGAAGGCCGCGGACCTCATGGTGCGCCATTTGCAGGGCGTCGAGCTCAGGATGCTCGACCGTCCGGCGGGTGCATCGGTCGATCTGCAGGAGGTGTTCGGCGCTCGCGAGGCAACAGCGCTCGCACGCTGAACGGCCGCTACACCGGCACGAAAGCGAATTGCAGTAAAGCGCGGCGGGG
>DATBXG010000911.1:0-3332 GCA_036514415.1 Paraburkholderia sp. | reverse complement strand
GCGGCCGCGCTCGGCGTGCGCCATCCGAAGCTCTTTGCCGCCGTCGGCCTGCACTCCGGGCCGGTCTTCGGCGCGGCGGACTCCACGATGAGCGCAATGAGCGTCATGCGGCGGGGCAGCCGCGAAGACCCCGTGGGCCTGATCGACGCCGCTATCGATGTCGCCTCGCACCCCGGCATGCCTGCCATCATCGTGCAGGGCGAAGTCGATGCCGTCGTGGCGAAGCGCAATGCCGCGCAACTGGGCGTTCAGTTTGCGCACATCAACCGGCTGGTCGACGGGCAGGGCGCGTTGCGCGTCGGCGAGATGCGGACTTATGGCCGCGACGCGGTGGAGTACACCGACTATCTGAAATCGGGGCGGCTCGTCGTGAGGGTCTGTGTCGTGCACGGCCTGGGGCATGCATGGAGCGGCGGCGATCCGCGCGAACCGTTCCATTCGGCGCGAGGGCCGAACGCGACGGCCATGATGTGGCAGTTCTTTCGGCGCCAGCGCCGGAACGTCGAGCCGGAGATCAGGCGAGCGCCGGTGTGAGTGCGGCTTGAGCCTTCGCTGCCGCGACGCACGCTTGTCCCTCATCGCTGCGTCAGCCTTTTGATGATGGCGCCTGCATTGAAAAGCGTTTCGCGCTTGCAGGCCGGATGCCGTCGCACGCCATTGCAGCGTATGCTTGCCTCAAACGACGGCAGCTGATCCCGGCAATCACCCGATGGAGACATGCATGGCGGCACTTCAGATCGACGATGTCCCGGACGCGATCCGGCAGGCCAAGCGCACGTTGCGCGCGCAACTGCCGAACTATCGCGAGGTGTACGAAGAGGTCGCGCAGTCGATAGGCGAGCAGGCGCGGCACATCGCCAGGCTGCGCGAGGCGGGCGAGGCCGTGATTCCGGAGCTGGCGTTCGCCGACATCGCGGCACAGCGCGTGAGCGCCGAGACGATCGCGCTCCTGAAAGCGCGCGGCGCGTGCGTGATCCGCCGCGTGTTCGAGCCGGAGCAGGCCGCGCGTTGGGATGCCGAAATTGCCGATTACGTGACGCGCAATGATCTCGACGCGCATCTCGCACGCCGCGCCGCAGAGCGCAATCTCGCACCGAAATCGAGCCGCCCGCTGATCTACGGCATCTACTGGTCGCGTCCGCAGGTGCAGGCGCGGGCGTCCGTCGAGCTCACGGCAGCGCGTGTGTTCCTCAATCGCCTGTGGCGCCACGAGAGCGAAGGGCACGTGCATTTCGATCCCGACGTCGTGCCTGTTTACGCCGACCGTTTGCGGCGCCGACCGCCCGGGGTGGCGACGCCCGGCCTCTCGGCGCATTGCGACGGCGGCGCAGCCGAGCGCTGGATCGACGAGCATTTCCGCCAGGTCTACCGCCACGTGTTCTCGGGCGACTGGCGGCGCTACGACCCGTTCGACGGCGCGTTCCGGCCCGACGTGAGCGAGGTTCCCTCACGGGTGGCTTCCTCGATGTTCCGCACTTTCCAGGGCTGGACCGCGCTTACGCCGCAAGGCCCCGGCGACGGCACGCTGCAGATCGTGCCCATTGCCAACGCGATGGCGTATGTCCTCTTGCGCGCACTGCAGGACGACGTGGCCGAAGACGACCTGTGCGGCGCGATGCCGGGCCGCGGCCTGCCGATCCTTTCCGAGTGGCACGCGCCACTGTTAGAGGCGCTCACGTCGATCCCCCAGATGCAGGCCGGCGACGCCGTGTTCTGGCACTGCGACCTGATTCACGCAGTGGAAGACGAGCACCACGGCAGCGGCTACAGCAATGTGATGTACATCCCGGCCGCGCCGGGCTGCGCGAAGAACGACGCCTATCTGCAGCGCCAGTTGCCGAGCTTCCTCGAGGGCCGCAGCCCGCCCGACTTCCCAGGCGAGCATTTCGAAACCGGTTTCGCGGGCCGGGCCGGCGTTGACGATCTCACGCCGCTCGGCCGCGCGCAGCTTGGCTTGCCGCGCGAGGGCTAGCACGCGACGATGACCCGCGCGTGTCGTCTCGTTCATTCGCGCGCTTGCCTGCAAAAGCGCCCGTATGGCATGCTGTGCGCCGATCAATCGGCCACGACGACCATGGATTTCGCTTCGTCCGTTGCAACGTATGGCGCCGACCTGTCGGGCCTGATTTGCGGTTTTCGCTTCACGCCCGGGCAGCCGGGGCAGCCCGTCACGTGCGACGATGTCATCGACGCGCTGCGCCGCCCCCGCGCAAGCGGCGAGCCGCCGGCCGCGGACGCCGGGACGTTCTACTGGCTGCACTTCAATCTCGCCCACGCCGCGGCGCTACCGTGGATGCGTGCGCATCTCGACCTGCCCGACGCCTTCTTCGAGATGCTCGTGGAAGGCTCGCACTCCACGCGCATCGAGCACGTGGACGGCGGGCTTTTTGCCGTGGTCAACGACGTCATGTTCGATTTCGAGCTGACGCCCTCGCAGATCGCGACGCTCTGGTCGTACACGCACGAGCGCATTCTGGTCACGGCGCGCCTGAAGCCGCTGCGCTCCATCGACCGTCTGCGCGGCTACGTGCGCAACGGCGAGACTTTCCGCTCGCCCGCCGAACTGCTCATCCATCTGATGCGCGACCAGGCCGACCTCATGGTCGAGATCGTGCGCCGCACGAGTGTCGACGTCGATCGCGCCGAGGACCAGTTTCTCGCCTCGCGCCGCTCCGCGAGCCGCCATGAACTCGCGGGCATGCGGCGCGTCCTGGTGCGCCTGCAACGCATGCTCGCGCCGGAGCCGGGCTCGATCTTCCGTCTGCTCGCGCGGCCGCCGCGCTGGCTCCAGGCGCCCGACATGCAGGACCTGCGCGAGGCGACCGAAGAGTTCTCGCTCGTGCTGGGCGACATGGCCGGGCTCGTCGAGCGCATCAAGCTGTTGCAGGAAGAAATCGCCGCGCGGCTCGAAGAGCAGAACAACCGCACGCTCTTCACGCTCACGCTGGTCACCGTGCTCGCGCTGCCGATCAACATCGTCGCGGGCTTCTTCGGCATGAACGTGGGCGGCATTCCGCTCGCGGAAAACCGCCATGGTTTCTGGCTCATGGTGGTGCTGGTCGCGACCTTCACGGCGCTGCTGGGGTGGTGGGTGTTTCGCCGGCGCGGCGACGCCTGAGGCTTGCGGAGTCGCCGCCGGACTGCAAGGCGCGCGCTATATACTAGGCGCTCGATTTTTCCGTGCGAGCGTATGCCATGACCTTTCCCCCGTCGACGCCCGAGGCCGTTTCGCCCTCCAGCGACGCCGCGCTTGCGCGCGCGCCGGGGCGGGAGGCTGGCGCGGACGGGAGCGCGCCGTTGAGTGCGCACCGGCATGCGGTTTCGCTCGCCGG
>DATBXG010000910.1:0-4702 GCA_036514415.1 Paraburkholderia sp. | reverse complement strand
CACGGCTGACCCGCAGAATTCGCAACGGCTTTCGCAGATCGAGCAGGACGGCTGGACCATCGATTACGTCGCGTACGCCGACGCGCCCGCGAACGGTGTGAAGCGCGTCAATCTCACACGCGACGAGCCGCCGCTGCAGATCAAGCTCGTGCTCGACCAGTAAGCGCCCCGGCGACCATCCGGGACCAGACCTTCACCCGTATTTCCGGGCCGGCACCCGCCGGCCGCGACCAGGCATCATGATCGAAACCCAGGACTCGCTGCGCGACTGCCTCGCGCCCGCGAAACTCAATCTCTTCCTGCACATCACCGGCCGCCGTCCCAACGGCTACCACGATCTGCAAACCGTGTTCCAGCTACTCGACTGGGGCGACACGCTGCATTTCACGCGCCGCCGCGACGGCCGCATCACGCGCACCGTCGAAGTGGAAGGCGTACCCGCCGAACACGATCTCACTGTCCGCGCCGCGACACTGCTCAAGGACCACACGGGCACGAACGAAGGTGTCGAGATCGACATCGAAAAGCGTCTGCCGATGGGCGCCGGCCTCGGCGGCGGCAGCTCCGACGCAGCCACCACGCTGCTCGCGCTCAACCGTCTCTGGAAGCTCAACTTGCAGCGCGAGACGTTGCAGGCGCTCGCACTCAAGCTGGGTGCGGATGTGCCCTTCTTCGTGTTCGGAAAAAATGCATTTGCTGAGGGTGTTGGCGAAGCCCTCGAGGCTGTACAATTGCCCCCGCGTCATTTTTTGGTGGTGACGCCGCGGGTTCATGTTCCTACTGCCGAGATTTTCTCTGAAAAATCGTTGACAAGGGACACAAAGACCTGCACAATAGCAGTCTTTCTTGCACAGCAAGCAATGCAGCGGGGATGGCCAGAAAGCTTCGGTCATAACGATATGCAGGCGGTCGTCGCAGGAAAATACGCGGAAGTAGCGCAGGTGCTTCGATGGTTTGAGAGTGTCTCGAACAGCATCGCGCCGGCGCGGATGACCGGATCGGGTGCCAGCGTTTTTGCAGCATTCGCCAGTCGGTCCGAAGCAGAATCGGCACAAGCCAGACTGCTTGCGGAACAACCGGACTGGAGAAGCGCGGTAGCCTCGAGTCTGGATACGCATCCACTCTTCGCTTTCGCGGCATAGTTTTGCGTGGCTGATCGTCCTACCGGTCAACCAGGCTCAAGTTGAGTGTAGGGGAGTCGCCAAGTTGGTTAAGGCACCGGATTTTGATTCCGGCATGCGAGGGTTCGAGTCCTTCCTCCCCTGCCAAAAATTCCAGGCAGTTCGCTCTGTGGGTTACCCAGGGCAGCGCGCCTAAGTAGTTCCTCTCGCCCCCCCAAGTCCGCAGCAGGTGCATGATGAGCAGCCATGACGGCCTGATGGTTTTTACTGGCAACGCAAATCCCGCGCTTGCCCAGGAAGTCGTCAAGATCCTCGGTATTCCCCTCGGCAAGGCTATGGTTAGCCGCTTCTCCGACGGTGAAATCCAGGTCGAAATCCAGGAAAACGTGCGTGGCAAGGACGTCTTCGTCCTGCAGTCGACCTGCGCGCCGACCAACGACAACCTGATGGAACTGATGATCATGGTCGATGCGCTCAAGCGCGCATCCGCAGGCCGGATCACCGCAGCCATTCCCTACTTCGGCTATGCCCGTCAAGACCGCCGCCCCCGTTCGGCGCGCGTCGCCATCTCGGCGAAGGTCGTGGCGAACATGCTCGAAATCGCCGGTGTCGAGCGGATCATCACGATGGATCTGCATGCCGACCAGATTCAGGGCTTCTTCGATATTCCCGTCGACAACATCTACGCAACGCCCGTGCTGCTCGGCGATCTGCGCAAGCAGAACTACGAGAACCTGCTGGTCGTTTCGCCGGACGTCGGCGGCGTGGTGCGCGCCCGTGCGCTCGCCAAGCAGCTGAACTGCGATCTCGCGATCATTGACAAGCGTCGCCCGAAGGCGAACGTCGCCGAAGTGATGAACATCATCGGTGAAGTCGAAGGCCGCACCTGCGTGATCATGGACGACATGGTCGACACTGCCGGCACGCTCTGCAAGGCCGCGCAAGTGCTGAAGGAGCGCGGCGCGAAGAAGGTGTTCGCTTACGCCACGCACCCGGTTCTCTCGGGTGGCGCAGGCGAGCGTATCGCCGCATCGGCGCTCGACGAGCTGGTCGTCACCGACACGATTCCGCTGGGCGCCGAAGCGCGTTCGTGCGCGAAGATCCGCTCGCTCACGAGCGCAGGCCTTCTCGCCGAAACGTTCTCGCGTATCCGCCGCGGCGACTCGGTGATGTCGCTCTTCGCGGAAAGCTGACAAGAATTGACGCGCAAGGCGCGGCGTTCGCAAGAATGCCGCGCTTTTGCACGTAATCGGCGCGAACGGACGAAGGTTCGCGCTGCATCGCCAGGGGCCCGAAGGCAATCGTTTTGCTAAAAGGCCCCGTTTTACTGCCTGGTCGCGGGCAGTGCATTGGAGAATCAAATGAAAGTCATCGCTTTCGAGCGTAACCTGCAAGGTACGGGTGCGAGCCGCCGCCTGCGCAATGCCGGCAAAACCCCCGGCATCGTGTACGGTGTCGGCGCCGAGCCGCAACTGGTCGAAATCGACCACAACGCGCTGTGGCACGCCCTGAAGAAGGAAGCCTTCCACTCGTCGATCCTCGAGCTCGAAGTGGCCGGCAAGTCGCAACAAGTTCTGCTGCGCGACGTGCAATACCACCCGTTCCGTCAGCTCGTGCTGCACGTGGACTTCCAGCGCGTGGATCCGAACAAGAAGATCCACACGAAGGTGCCCCTGCACTTCATGAACCAGGAAACCAACCCGGCCGTGAAGCTGGGTGGCGCGATCATCTCGCACGTCCTCGCCGAAATCGAAGTGGTGTGCCTGCCGGGCGCGCTGCCGGAATTCCTCGAAGTCGACCTCGCCAAGATCGAAGCTGGCCAGTCGCTGCACGCCAAGGACATCACGCTGCCGAACGGCGTGACGCTCGTCTCGCACGTGGAAGCGGAAAACCCGGTCGTCGCGTCGGCACCCGTGCCGGCTGGCGCCCAGGCGGCTGCTGAAGGCGAAGAAGCGGCTGCGGAGTAATCGCAGCGGCCTCAACGAGCCGATCCTCTCGATCCGTTTCCCTGAAACGGACGACGTGACCCGCCGCGGTTCGCCCCGGCGGGTTTTTTTTCGCACTTTTTCGTACACTTGCGGGTCAGTTCAACGATTTACGCAGGCGGAACACCACAATGATCAGGTTGATCGTCGGGCTCGGCAATCCGGGCGCCGAATACACGGCGACGCGCCACAACGCGGGCTTCTGGCTCGTGGACCAGCTTGCGCGCGAAGCCGGCACGACACTGCGCGACGAGCGGCGCTTTCACGGCCACTATGCGAAGGCGCGCCTATACGGCGAGGAAGTGCATCTGCTCGAGCCGCAGACGTACATGAACCGCTCGGGCCAGTCGGTCGTCGCGCTGGCGAACTTCTTCAAGATCCTGCCCAACGAGATCCTCGTCGCGCACGACGAGCTCGACCTGCCGCCCGGCGCGGTCAAGCTCAAGCTTGGCGGCGGCAGCGGCGGCCACAACGGCCTGAAGGACATTTCCGCGCATCTTTCCACGCAGCAGTACTGGCGTCTGCGCATCGGCATTGGCCACCCGCGCGACCTGATTCCCGAGGGCGCGCGCGCGGGCGCGAAGCCCGATGTCGCGAACTTCGTGCTCAAGCCGCCGCGCCGCGAGGAGCAGGACGTGATCGATGCGTCGATCGAGCGCGCGCTCGCCGTCATGCCGACGTTCGTGAAGGGCGAGGCTGAACGCGCCGTCATGCAGTTGCATCGAAATAGCTGAAAAGGAGAGCGTTTTGAGTCGTTACTGGAGTGACATCGTCCACAGCCTCGTGCCCTATGTGCCTGGCGAACAGCCCGCGCTCGCGAAGCCGGTCAAGCTCAACACCAACGAGAATCCGTATGCGCCCTCCCCGCGCGTGCTCGAGGCGATCCGCCACGAACTGGGCGAGACGGGCGAGTCGCTGCGCCGCTATCCCGACCCCGTCGCGAAGCGCCTGCGCACCGCGGTGGCCGCGCATCACGGCATTCGCCTGGAACAGGTGTTCGTCGGCAACGGCTCGGACGAAGTGCTCGCGCACGCTTTCCAGGCGCTCCTCAAGCACGACAAGCCGATCCTCTTCCCCGACATCACCTACAGCTTCTACCCGACCTATGCGCGGCTCTATGAGGTCGAATACCGCACGGTGCCGGTTACCGGGGAGTTCGCGATTCGCATCGACGATTACCTCCAGCGGGACGGCAACGAGCATGGCGGCGTGATCTTCCCGAATCCGAATGCGCCGACGGGCCATGCGCTGCCGCTCGCCGAGATCGAGCGACTCGTCGCCGCGAACACGGAAACGGTGGTGGTGATCGACGAGGCGTATGTGGATTTCGGCGCCGAATCGGCGATCGCGCTGATCGACCGATATCCGAATCTGCTCGTCGTGCACACGACTTCGAAATCGCGTTCGCTCGCGGGCATGCGCGTGGGCTTCGCGTTCGGCCACGCCGACCTGATCGATGCGCTCAACCGCGTGAAGGACAGCTTCAACTCGTACCCGCTGGACCGCCTTGCGCAGGCCGCCGCGACGGCCGCTTACGACGATGTCGCGTACTTCCGCTCGACCTGCGAGCGCGTGATCGCGAGCCGCACGCGCCTG
>DATBXG010000909.1:0-2464 GCA_036514415.1 Paraburkholderia sp. | reverse complement strand
CGGCTCGCGCGCATGATGACGTTTTCCGCGAGCTACATGAAGCTGATCGTGTCCGGCGAGCGCGACTTCAGTGCTGAGTTCGTGCGCGGCGTGGAGGCCGTCACGGGCCTGCCCGAAGGCTGGATGGATGTGAAGCACGACAGCGCCGAGGTGCCCGACGAAACGCGCGAAGCGATCGCGAGCGAGACGCCGCGCGCGCGCTTTCGCGGCACCGCGCACCCGGTGCGCAAGGCGCCCGTGCTGCGCGTGGAGCCGATCTTCGGCCAGGGCGCGAAGCGCGAGGAGGCGGCGCCCACGCCGTCGTCCGAGGCTCACCGGCGTCTCGCGGGCACACGCAAGATCCGCGATCTCGCCGCGCAGGACGTGCGCAAGCTCGAGCGCTACCTGAGCGTGCCGCCGGTCGAGGCTTCGGTGCTGCGCTCGCGTATCGAGGACGTAATCAATTACGCCGATCCCGACGAGCGCGTGCGCGCCGATCTCGAAGGCCGTCTCGAGCAGATCGAGAAGCATCGCGAACTGCTGCTGAGGCATGTCACGCGCCTCTATGCGCTGCTTTCGCGGCTGGGCGACGACTGATTCGCCGGCCGCGCCGTTGCCCGCGCCTTTGCCCGCATCGTTGCCTGCTTCGCCGCCTGCTTCTTCCCCCGATCGTCTCCCGCATCAACGGCAAACGGATCAGCGCTCCTGAACGCGCAGTTCCGTGAGTATCTGGTCGGCGAGAAAGTCGCACGGCGGACGGTTCGAGCGTGCGCTGCGCGCGAGCACCACTTCCAGTTCGGGCAGCGCGGGCAGCCCATGCTGGCGGCCGAGCGTGACGAAGGTCTCGGGCACCGCGCAGCGTGCGAGCGGCGCGATGGCGAGACCGGCGGCCACCATGCTGCACAACCCCATCAGGCTCGGGCTCTCATACGAGGTGCGATAGGCGATCTTCGCGCGCTCCAGCGCCTGGATCGCGTTCGTGTGCGCGACGCTGCCGCCGCCGAAGAGGGCGACCGGCAGCGGCCGCTCGCGCCAGATCTCGCGCCCGCTCGCCGCGCTCACGGCGGCGGGCGGCGCGGCCCACACCATCGGCTCGAAGCGGATGAACTCGCCGGCCATCCCGTGCGTGCGCGTGACGCATGCGAGGTCGATCTTGTTGTCCTTCAGGAGCGGCATGAGCGCGCTGCTCGGCAGCCCGATCACCTGGATTTCCACCTTCGGCCAGTTCGCCGAGAACTTGCGCAGCACGGGCGGCATGAGCGAGGACGCATAGTCGTCGGGCACGCCGATCGACACCCGCCCCGTGACCTCCGGGTGCGCGAGCGAGGCCCACGCCTCGTCGCGCAGCGCGAGCATGCGCCGCGCGTAGGCGATGAGCGTCTGGCCGTCTGGCGTGGGGGTGACGCTGCGCGGCGCGCGGATGAAGAGCGGCTTGCCGATGGACTCCTCGAGCGCGCGGATCTGCATGCTGAGCGCCGCCTGCGAGCGGTGCACGAGCGCCGCGCCGCGCACGAAGCTGCCGGCGTCGGCAACGGCCACGACCATGGCGAGCACGTCGAGATCGAGGGTCTTCATTGGTATAAGAAAAATTGATCGAAGGCTTCAATATAACGCGTTTGTCTGAACGCGGGGACGCGTCGATACTGGGTGTGTTCCGGCCCTTCGCCGCGTTGCCTGGCCCCTTGCTTCGGAGAACACCATGTTGATGTCGCCGCCCGTCGATTTGACCTACGAACGATTCCAGCAACTGCAGATGCGGCTCGACATGTCGCGCGGCAAGCCTTCGCCCGAGCAGCTCGATCTCTCGCAGGCGCTGATCGACGAGGCAGGGCAGGCGGGATTCCTCGCGCGCGACGGCTTCGACTGCCGCAACTACGGCCTGGCGAGCGGCTTGCCCGAGGCGCGCGAACTGGGCGCCGAGTTGCTTGGCGTGCCGCCAGCGCAGGTGATCGCGGCGGGCAATTCGAGCCTCGAACTGATGCACGACGCGCTGACCTTCGCGCTGCTGCACGGCGTGCCGGTGGGCGAGGGCGCGGACGTCGGCGCGCCGTGGCGAGCGCAAGGCGAGATCGCGTTCCTGTGCCCGGCGCCGGGCTACGACCGCCACTTTGCGATCTGCGAGGCGCTGGGCGTGCGCATGATCGCCGTGCCGATGCGCGAGGACGGTCCCGACATGGACCGCGTGGAAGCGCTCGTGCGCGACGATCCCTCGATCAAGGGCATGTGGTGTGTGCCGCTCTACAGCAACCCGACGGGCGCGATCTGGTCCGACGCGGTGATCCGGCGCCTCGCGGCCATGCCCGCCGCGGCCGATTTCCGCCTCTTTTGGGACGATGCCTACCGCTTCCACCATCTCACCGAAGAGGCCCATGCGACGCTCGACGTGTTCGAGGCCTGCGCGGCGGCGGGCCATGCGGAGCGCGCGCTGATGTTCGCCTCGCTCTCGAAGGTGACGTTCGGCGGCGGCGCGTTTGCGTGGCTCGCC
>DATBXG010000908.1:0-9840 GCA_036514415.1 Paraburkholderia sp. | reverse complement strand
GCCCGCCTGGTACTCCGGCATCCGGCCGGGAGTACATGAAGAGTGCGCAGCGCGGGGCAGCGCACCGGAGATAGCTTCGCTGAGGTGAAACATGATGCTGTTCGACGATTTGAGAGACAACGAATGGGCGCTGGTCGAGGCTTTGTTCTGTGCTGAACCGGCACGGAGCGAACGGCGCGGACGGCCTCGCGTCGAAGCGCGTGCAGTGGTCAACGCGGTGCTCTGGGTGCTTTCGACGGGTGAAGGCTGGTCCAAGCTGCCGGGACGCTACCCCTCGCCGCCGACCTGCCGCCGCCGTTTCGACGAGTGGCAGGCAGACGGCACGCTTGCGGAGATCGTCAAGCGACTGAGTTCGAACGGGCGTGAAATTTCGCTGCGCGGCCGTATCGGCGCAACGGCGACCAAGCCGCCCGCACCGCCCAGCCGCGATCGCCTGCGCGGTGCGTTCTGGACCAACCCGGAATCGTGGCGCGCGCCGGTCAAGATGGCCTGAGCCACGCTTCATTTGCTTTCCGCCGGGCGCCTCGTGCGCCCGGCGCGTTTTGCGCCCACTTCCCGGGCTGGTTCCGGGACCGTTTCCACGGCGACTTCCCGGGCGGCTTCTTCGCCCGATCCTCAGCCCGTCAGCGACGCCGACTTCCGGCGCGCCCGGCGCTCCTCCCGACTTTTCCGGCACGTCCGCCCACACGCGCCGCACTTCTGCTCCCATCCTGCTGATGATGGCCGCCATGGCACCGTTGCATCCGCAACACAGCGATCGGCGCAGTGCGATACATCTCTTTACGAATATTTACAGCGTGCTTTCGCGTACGACGTTAGCGTAGGAGCATGTCCATCAACGTCAAGAAACTGGATTGACGGGGAACCACCATGAAATCCATGAACCTGCACATTCGGGGCATCATGGTTTCGCTGTCCGCCCTCGCCCTCTTCGCGCCTACGGCGTCGTTCGTGTCATTTAGCGCCGAGGCACAGCCGCCACACGAATCCGCCCCTACGTGGTCGATGTCGCGCACAGGCGCCAACGCACTGCCGCCCGCTGCGCCTGGCTCGAATGCCGCCAACCCACCGGTCCCGCGCGGCGACCTGCGCGGCGACATTGCCGACAATGCCCGCCACAGCGCGTCACAGCGGCAGGAGCCGACGCAGCGTCGCTGAGCCAGCCTGAGCGAAGTCATCGAGTGGGACGGCCGGAACCGATGAAGGATCGCCGACAAAAGATCGTCGATCGAGGATGGTCAATGCAAAATGGCCAGCGCGAGACGGCCAGCTTCAGCGGACCGCTGAGCGGTGGCTCAGCATATACCCTGCCCCAGGGAACCGCCGCGCCTCATGTGCGGTCTATCCTTACGCCATCAAGCACAGCGTGGCAGCAGTAATTCCGGTAAGCCCGTATCTGTCGATGCGGGCTTTTTTTTGCGTGTCGAAGAAGACAGAGGGTTACTGGCTGGCCTCGAGGCCAGATTGGGGCACGCGCTCCGCGACGTAGTCGGCCACGCGATGCGCGCTCCATTGCATCGTGCGCTCGTCGCGCGCGAGCCGTGCGAATTCAGCGCGGCCCCGATCGGTCAGCACCGCGATGTCGACCGGCGCATGAAAGCCCGGTGCCGGCGCGACCGTGCGCTGCCGGACGATATCCATCATGCCAAGATCGCGCAAATACTGGAACACTTCAGGACGACGCGCCCACGGAACCTGCCGATACTGCACGCGCCGTAGCGCTTCGAGTACTGCTTCGTTGGAATACGTGGTCATCTCACTTCTTTCTTAAAATGCAGTCCTGCGATCATTGTGCCTCGCGTGAGCCGGCTTCGGCCCCATACGGACGTGAACGCCGAAGCCTGTGTCCTGGCGAGCCCACGCGCCCATCCGCACGGCGTGCGGCGGCAGGGACTGCAGGTTATCCGGGCCCCCGTGAAAGCGGATTCGCCGCTTCCTGCACGGCCAACGCCACGCCACGCTCGCGGCGCAAGGGTCGGTTGGACGCACATTTTCCCGAAAACAATACGTTACCTCATCCAAATTGATTCTAATCGTTTTGTTTGCGCTATTTATTGCGCTGGCTGTGCTGTGGCGCAACGCGCGCTGGCGAGTCGCAGCCTGCGCCGTCGTCCTGTTCTGGCTGCTCGCGGCCGGCTGGCTGTCCGGGGTGCTGCTCGACTTCGCCCAGCCCCGGATATATCGCACTCCCTACGATCAGGCGACAGTCGGCCCCGCGAGCTTCGGCCCGCGCACCGCCATCATCATGCTGGGCGGGGGCACGGAAGTTCGCGACGGCCAACTGGTCCCCAAGCAAGACGTTTACGCAAGGATTGCGCTCGCGGCGGACCTGCACGCGCAGTGCGTGCGCGCGGGCGGCGCGTGCCGCGTGATCGTGAGCGGCGGCAACCCTGAGCAGCACGCGAGCGCCGAAGCGGACAACTACGCGCCCTACCTGCTGCGCGCCGGTGTGCCGAGCACCGATCTCGTGCTCGAAAACCGGAGCCTCACGACCTTTCAGAATGCGCGCAACGTCGCGCCCATCGTCCGTGCCGGGAACGGTGAAACGCTCCTGCTCGTGACGTCGTCCTACCAGATGCGCCGCGCGATGCTCGATTTCCAGCGCTTCGACATGAACCCGCTGCCCGCGGTATCGGATGTGCGCAGCGTCGAGCGCGGCTTGCTGCCGCGCGTGGCCAATCTCAAAACCACCGAAACGGCGCTGCACGAATTGATTGGGATTGCCCAGTTTTATGTCTATCGGATGATTGGCTGGTTCTAGCGTGACCGATGTGCGACAGCAGATGTAACCAGATGTAACTCCCGCGAGAACGTTTTACGCGATGTCATCTGGAGCGAGTATTTGGTCGTTAGAATGACATGCCCATCCTGCTTGGACAGGTACCGGCTGGGTCCATAAACCGCTCCTTCGGAGGTAGAGATGAAAAAAGTGTCCCTCGCAGTCCTGATTTCATTTTCCGCATTGGCGGGCGCTGCATACGCCCAATCGGACAGCGGCATCACGATGAGCACCGATCAGGCCAAGGCCGACGACGTCCTGCAACGCGCGCAAGCCCTGCAGCAACAGCAGGCGGCCATGCCCGCGCAACCGGCGGAGCAGCCCATGATGCATCACAAGTCGGGCCATCCTCATCACAAGAAGCCCGCCCAGTCGCAATAAGGCAACGGGTCGGGCCGCGCAGGTCGGGCCGCGTAGGTCAGGCCGCGCCTTCCCGGGAATGAAGCCGATGCCGGCCGTGCCGCCATCGGCTTTTTTGTTGTCCGCGTTCGGCCTGCACCGTTCGAGCATCGCGGGCATCGCGAAGTCGCGCCGGCATGCGGGCCGGCGCGGTATGCTAAAGTCGCGCACCTCGAAAACGCCCCGGTCGACACCACCTGGTCGGCAAGACCCAACCCCTTGTGCGCGCCACGCGCGGAGAACCACAATGAGCAACATCCAGCTCGACATCGAATGGACCGAAGCGGCCTCACGCAAAATCGAAAAGCTGATGCCCCGCGGCGGCAATCAAGACGCGTATCTGGCGCTGCCCCCGATCGAATGCCTGCCAATGGAAGGCGACGTGCTGTTCCTTGGCCCTGCCGGCAAGCAGCAACCGTTCATCGTCGCGGAGCGTCAATACCATCACGAAGGCGATGCTGACTGGACCATCATCCTGATCCTCGACGTGCCCAACACGGCGCACTGAACAGCAACATCGAGCGGCAAGTCCGCCGCCGCCCGGCGGCATCCGGGGCAGGCGCCCCCGAAACGAGCGCCTCTTCGTCCCTCGGCCCCTTCGCAATCGTTCCTGCGAAACGATTCTCGTCGCCTCCCCTACTATCGATCGGCGCGAAGCCAACTGGAATGGCCAGGCCCTGCCTTCAAGTGTATGGACCATCGGGAGATCGTGCGCGCAAGGGCCGTCCCTGGTGAAGCGACGCGATGCGTGTGTTCGCCGCGGATGAGCACGGCGAGCCGCCTCCCGCATCTCGCCTCCCGCATCTCGCCAGCCGCACCTTGCCGGCCGCACCTTGCCGGCCCTATTCCGAAACGCGCCGTCGGCCCGCCTTCAGTTCGCCATGACGCGCCTTCGTATCAAGCCGGCGCAGCTTCGAGGCGCGGGTGGGACGCGTCGCCACACGCGCCTTGCGCGTCACGCTCACGCTGTCGACCAGTTCCTCGAGACGCGCGAGCGCAGCCACGCGGTTCTGCTCCTGGGTGCGATATTCCTGCGACTTGATGACCACGACGCCCTCGCTCGAAATCCGCCGGTCGGAGAGCGCGAGCAGGCGCATCTTGAGCACTTCGGGCAGCGACGAGGCGCGAATGTCGAAGCGCAGATGAATCGCGCTCGACACCTTGTTCACGTTCTGGCCGCCCGCTCCCTGTGCGCGAACGGCGACAAGTTCGATTTCCTGCAAAGGGATAGGTGCGCGTGCAGTCATAGGCAAATAAAGGAAAACCAGCCGCATCGGGCGCGAAGCCCGCCACGCGGCAGTGTCGCACAGCGCGGCGCGAGCGGCGAGACGGGGCACCGCGGGCACGCGAAAGGCATCGACACCGCACGCCAGATGCGGCAGCGAGTTTGCGGCCGCGCGGCGCTTGAACCATACTTGCGACATTGCCTTCGGTGAACCCTCAGGAGCACGCGCCCCATGAAGCTGCGTCCAGCCTTCGTCGCCGAACTGGCGGTCAACCTGCTCCTTCCCTGGGTCGCCTACCGTCTCGCCGAACCGCACTGGGGCGAAGTCGGCGGCCTCGTTGCCTCCGCCGTTCCGCCGCTTGCCTGGAGCATCGTCGAACTGGTGCGCTTTCGGCGCGTCGATGCGCTCTCGTCCGTCATTCTGCTCGGCATCGCGCTCTCGCTCCTCGCCGTGGCGTTCGGCGGCAGCCCGCGCGTGCTGTTGATGCGCGAGTGCCTCGCCTCGGGGGCGATCGGCGTCGCGTTCCTGCTCTCGCTGCTGGCGCAGCGCCCACTGGTGTTCTATCTCACGCGGGCCACCGTCGCGCGGGAAACGCGTGAGGGTGTCGCACGGCTCGAACAGCTCTGGAACGACAACGCGAGCTTCGTCGCCGCCATGCGCCTGCTCACGTTCGTCTGGGGTCTCGGGCTTTGTCTCGACTCGGCGCTGCGCACTTACCTGGCCGCCACCTGGCCGGTCGAGCGCTTTCTCGTCGTCTCGCCGATCATCGGCTATGGCGTGTTCGGCGGCCTCATGGCCTGGACCTTCTGGTATCGCACGCGCATGCGGCGCATCCACGGTACCCACGGCCTGCTCGGCGACACGGCGGCGCGGGCGAACGCGACTTCGCTCAGCGTGGACTGAGGCGCCCGCTTCAAACCGCTTCAATCCGCTTCAATCCGCTTCAACCCGCCTCGGACCCGCTTCGGCGGGTTTCATCATGCGAGATGCGGCGGCGCGCAAACCCGCAGCCACCGACGGTCAGATCGTGCCCGAAATCAGTTAGACTCAGCGCCACAGTCCGCGGCGTACCGTCCGCTCTCGAACTCCCCGGCAGTCGATGCGCTACTCCGTAGAAATCAGGAAATTCCTATATAGCCAGTACTTTTACGGCGGCCTGCGCATCGCGATTGGCATCTCGCTCCCCGCCGTCCTGAGCCTGTTCGTCTTTCACCAGAGCGAGCTCGGCTTCACCATCTCGACCGGCGCGCTCGGCGCCTGCGTGGTCGACATGCCGGGGCCGCTCAAGTACAAGCGCAACGAAATGCTCGCGTGCAGCGTGATCGGGTTTCTCTCCGCTTACGCCACCGGCCTCGCCACGTTCAGCCCGATCGCCCTGTGGTCCACGGTCGTGCCGCTCACCTTCGCGCTTTCGCTGATCGTGGTCTACGGCAACCGCTGGCCGCAAATCAGCTTCGCCACCCTCTTCATGATGGTGATGACGCTCGAAGAGCATTTCACGCCGCACCTCGCTCTCGTCAATGCGCTGTGGATTCTGCTTGGCGGCCTCTGGTACACGGCGTGGTCGACCTTGATCAGCCGGCTCATGCTCGATCGCATCGAGCAGCAGGCGCTCGCCGAAAGCGTGTTCGCCTGCGCCGACTATCTGCTCGCGCGCGCCCAGTTCTTCGACCTCGACAACGATCTCGACGAGTGCTATCGCAACCTCGTCGCGAAGCAGATCGCGGCCGTCGAGCGCCAGGATGCGGCGCGCGACATCGTGCTGCGCAACCTGCCCAGGCTCAGGGCCGGCAAGATCGATGCGCGGCGCGCGATGCACTTCAACCTGTTCATCAACACGGTCGATCTGCACGAGCTATTCGTGGGCGCACACACCGACTACCCGCTCGTGCGCAACACCTTCGGCGGCTCGGACCTGCTCGTGTTCTATCGCGACCTGATCCGCAAGGCCGCCGCCGACCTCGAAGACATCGGTCTCGCGGTGCTGCAGAACGAGCCGCCGCGCGCGAGCGTGAACGTGAAGGCCGAGCTGCGCGCCATCGAATACGAGCTCGAGCAGTTGAAGAAACGCGACCTGGCCGCCACCGACCCGGAAGCGTACGCGGCGATCTCGGCCTCGTTCCGCCGCATCTGGAGCTCGACGCGCCTGATCGACCGCATGCGCCGCAGCCTCGCGAGCGAGGTGCCGACGACCGAAACCGAGCTGCGCATCGACGAGGCGCTCACGCGCTTCGTGACGAACCGCCGCGTGTCCTGGCTGCAGATATTCTCGAATCTCACGATGGCCTCGCCGAGCTTTCGCCACGCGCTGCGCGTGACGATCGCGGTGGCGGTGGGCTTCTGGCTCGGGCGGCTCCTGCCGCTCACCAACGCCTACTGGATCGTGATGACGAGCATCATCATCCTGAAGCCGGGCTACTCGCTCACGCGCCAGCGCAACGCGCAGCGTATCGTCGGCACGCTGATCGGCTGCATCGCGAGCATCGCATTGATCCTGCTCGTGAAGCAGCCGCTCGTGCTGCTCGTCTCGATGTTCGCGGCGATGGTGATGAGCTACAGCCTCCTGCTCTTCAACTACACGGCGAGCGTGGTGTTCACGTCGGCCTATGTGCTCCTGATGTTCCATCTGCTCGCGCCGGGCAACATGCGCATCATCGGCGAGCGCGCGATCGACACGGTGGTGGGCTGCATGATCGCCATCGCCGCGAGCCATCTGTTCCCGTACTGGGAATACCGGCTGATGGGCAAGCTCGTGCACGACATGATCGCCGCGACGCGCAGCTATCTCGAGGCGAGCTGGTGGTGGAGCGGCCGCACCGGCGCGCCGCAGCCGGCGTTCTCGGGAGCCATGCCCAAGGCAAGGGCGGCCGGGGAAGCCAGCGAAGGCAGCGCCCGCGTGCCCGCCAACGCGTCGCCCATGGTGGCCGCCGCGGCGGACGCGGGCGGCCTGGCGAACAGCGTGATGGTGAGCGCCCCGGCAAATGCCGCCAGCGTGATCGACGAACCCTTTGCCGCCACCGCGACGCTCGACGGTTCGCCCACGGCCGGCGCCCCCGGCTCGCCCGTGGGCACGAAAGCCGGCGCGCAGGCCGCTCAGGCCACCCAGAGCGCCGTCGCTGCCGCGCCGTCGCTCGCGCGCGATTTCCGCTACCGGCTCGCGCGCAAGAACGTGCACGTGGCGTTCGCGAATCTCGGCCAGGCGTTCCAGCGCATGATGCTCGAACCGAAGGCCGCGCAGAAGTTCGTGCCCGAGCTCAACGACCTGCTCGTGCGCAGCCACGTGCTTGCCTCGCAAATCACGGCCACCGCGCCGCTCATTCGCAGCACGTCGCGGCCCGACCAGCCGGAACTCAAGCTCGAAGCGCTCGAGCGCGCCCTTTCGTGCGTGCGCGAGAACCTCGTCGCGGCCGAAGCGGGCACGCCTGCGCCCGTCGATCAGGCCGACATCACGAAGCAGCTCACGCGCGAACTCGATGCGATGGTGGTGGAAGCCGAGCGCACGCTCGGCACCTCCGCGGACCTTGCCCAGGAGCTGAAGCTGCTTGCGCACCAGTGCAAGCAGATGATCGCGGCGTCCTGGCTCATCCGCAAGGACGCGAGCATCATCCGGCTACCGGAGGAATAAGGGGGTGTACGCGCGGCGCGAGCCGGGCGTCACGCCGTCACTGCGCCGAGCTGCCGCCTTGCGAGGCGGCCGTGCTTGCGGTCGCCGTGGCGCGGGCCGCGCCCGCGCCGACGGTCTCGTCGTATTCGCGCTTGCTCTTGAGCGCGTTGAAGAGCACGGTGCCGATCACGAACAGCACCACCACCACGATCAGAACGGCAACGCCAAAGGTGGGATTCTTCTTGCGCGGTTCGTTCATGGGTCGTGCCCAGCCTCGGAACGGGTGAAAGGAACGGGCATTCTACGCCGCCATGCCTTGCAGGCGGCTTGCGCCGCGAACGTTCTCTATGTGCCGCTGCGCACCGGCAGCGCCGTCGAATACTTGAGCTGCTCCATCGCGAAGCTCGAACTCACGTCGAACAGCGGCACGGCGCGAATCAGCTGCTTGTAGACGCGGTCGAAATCGTCGATATCGGAAACCACGATACGCAACAGGTAATCGGTCTCGCCGCTCATGCGGTAGGCCTCGACGATCTCGGGAATCTCCTGCACCGCGCGCGTGAAGGTCTGCGCCCACGCCTCGGTGTGCTGGTTCGTGCGCACGGCGACGAATACCGTCGTCCCCACGCCGAGCTTGCGCGGGTCGCACAGCGCCACCTGCGCGCGGATCACACCCGTTTCCTTCAAACGCTGCACGCGCTTCCAGCACGGCGTTTGCGAGAGATTGACGCGCTGCGCCAATTCGGCGACCGGCATGGTCGCGTCCTGCTGCAACAGCTCCACCAGCTTTCTGTCGATGAGATCCATTTCCGCACTCCCCGAAGCGTAGAATTTTATTCTACACGATGGGGAAACAGCAAAAAAATAGAGAAACTCTTTCCATGCGCAAACGGCTATAAATCTAGCTATGGAAACGGGAGAAAAACTCGCCATGAACGCCCCCGCCGAACTCGCCCTGCTGAACGCCGTCCACACGGCGGAGCAACACGCGGCCGCTGTCGCGCGCCTCACCGCCGCGCTCGACGCCGCCTTCGACGCCTGCGCGGCGCCAGGCGACCCGTCGCGATGCGCACGCTTCGCGCGCGGTATGCGCGAGGCGCTCACGCGTGCGCTGAACGACTCCGCGCTCGTCACGCTCGCGCAGCGCGAAGGCAGCGCCGAGCAGTACCGGCGCCACATCATCGCGAGCGACAGCCGCGGCCGCTACACGGTCGCTTCGCTCGTCTGGCAGCCGGGGCAAGCGAGCCCGATCCACGCGCATCACACGTGGTGCGGTTATGCCGTGCTCGAGGGCACGCTGACCGAAACGCTCTACACGTGGGACGACGCGCGCGAGGGCGCCGACGTCGTTCGCTCGCATCCGCGCGCGAGCGGCGCGGTCTCTTTCGGCGGACGCGGGCGCGCGAACATCCACCGGCTTTCCAATGGCAGCGCGGCACAGGCCGTCTCGCTCCATGTCTACGGCGTGCCGGCCGGGCACATCGCCACACAGGTGAACGACGTGCTCCCGCTGGTCCGGGAAACGGCTTGCGCGGTGCGCTGAGATCTCTCGCGAGACGTGCACGAGGGGGAAGCGCGCCGGGACTGACCGCCAGGGCGCCAGAGCACTTGCGGCGCCAGAAGGTAATCTGAGGACGAACTAAGCGGCCAACTGAGCTGCCAGCTAAGCTGCCAACTGAGCGGGCAACCGGGCGGCCAACCGACCGGGAGCCTGGCGGCGCGGGCGTTCAGCCGCGGCTGCCCGCCGTGGGAATCTGCGGCGGCGCGCCTTCGGGGCCGGCGGTGGGCGGCGGCGCGGGCCGCGGCTCATGCGACGCATCGCGCACGCCGGC
>DATBXG010000907.1:0-9698 GCA_036514415.1 Paraburkholderia sp. | reverse complement strand
AGCACCGCCGTGAAATCCTCGCGCAGCGCATGCGCCGACTTGAAGCGGCCGTCCGGCGTGAGATTGTCCTGATAAAACCGATTGCGCGCGCCAGGAATATGGCCGCCCACCGGGTCGATCGTTTCGTTCTCGCCGCGATAGCGGTCGGCCGCGCGCGCGTCGACGACCGTGAGTTCGTGCGTGGCGAGATTGCGGACGATAGCCTGCGCGTCCACCGTCACCTGGAGCGGTGCGCCGGCCTTGAAGGTGCCGCGCGCGGGCGCGGGCACGTCGCGCACGAGCGGGAAGCCCGCCGTCTCCCACGCCTTGAGGCCGCCGTCGAGCACGGCCACCGAGTCGTGGCCGAGCCAGCGCAGGAGCCACCACAGGCGCGCGGCGTAGGCGCCGCCTTGCGCGTCGTAGGCCACGACCTGCTGGCCTTCGTTGAGTCCGCGCAGCGAGAGCGTGGCGACGAGCGCCGAGCGGTCGGGCAGCGGATGACGGCCGTTCTTGCCGGTCTTCGGGCCCGAGAGGTCGCGGTCCAGATGCAGGTATTGCGCGCCGGGCAGATGGCCGATCGCGTAGGCGTTCTCGCCAGCGGCGGGATTAGCGAGATCGAAGCGGCAGTCGAATACCAGCACGCTGCCCGGTGCGGCGCTCAGGCGTTCGTGGAGATTGGCGGCCGAGATCAGCGTGGTGTAGTGCGTGTGGGGCATGACGGCTCCTTGGATCGTGCGCGGCCGGCGCATTTGCAAATGCGGTTTGCGCTTCGGCCCGATGCCGTCAGTCTAAACAAAAAGACGGGCCTAAGCCCGTCTTTCCGTGATGCGTTCGAGCAGCGCCGTGGCCGCGCTTCAGATCGGTCCCAGCTCGCGGCGCAGGAACTCGTGGAAGTGCTGCATGCCGTCTTCCATCGGGCTCTGGTACGGGCCGACTTCCGAAACGCCGCGTTCGAACAGCGCGCGGCGGCCGGCGTCCATGCGCTCGGCGATCTCGTCGTCTTCGACGGCTGTTTCCATATAGGCGGCGCGCTCGGCCTCGACGAACTCGCGCTCGAAGAGCGTGATTTCCTCGGGATAGTAGAACTCGACGATATTCGTCGTCTTTTGCGTGCCCTGCGGAATGAGCCACGAAACCACCAGGACGTGCGGATACCACTCGATCATGAGATTCGGGTAGTACACCATCCAGATTGCGCCGAATTCAGGCGGCACGCCGTTGCGGAAGCGCAGGACCTCGTCGTGCCACTTGCTGTACGTCGGGCTGCCCGGTTTGCCGAGGTGCTTGTGCACGCCGACCGTCTGGACGCTGTACCACTCGCCGAACTCCCACTGGAGGTCGTCGCACGACACGAAGTTGCCGAGACCGGGGTGGAACGGCACGACGTGATAGTCTTCCAGATAGACCTCGATGAAGGTCTTCCAGTTGTAGTTGCACTCGTGGACCTCGACGTGATCGAACATGTAGTCCGTAAAGTCGAGATGCTTTGCCGGCCCGAGGCGAGCAAGATCGCGCGCGATGTCGCGGCCCGCGGATTCGAACAGCAGCCCGTTCCACTTCTGCAGCGGCGAGCTGTTGAGGTTCAGGCACGGTTTGTCCGCAAAGTGCGGTGCGCCGAGCAGTTCGCCCTTGAGGTCATAGGTCCAGCGATGCAGCGGACATACAATGTTGTCTGCCGTGCCGCGACCGTTTAGCATGATGGCCTGGCGGTGGCGGCAAACGTTTGAGAGCAGTTCGATCTCGTTGCTCTGGTTGCGAACGAGCACGCGGCCTTCTTTTTCGCCGGGCAGCGCAAAATAATTCCCCGCCTCGGGCACCATGAGTTCGTGGCCGACGTAGCGAGGACCTTTCTGGAAAAGCGTGTCGATTTCGCGCTTGAGAAGCGCTTCGTCAAAATAAGCGGTGACTGGCAACTGACTGTGAATGGAATTCAGTTGCAATGCATTGCTCAGATTGGACATTCCCACTCCCGATGAAGACGTGAAAGCAGTGAACAACCCAACCATCGAAGATTCGATTTAGGGAGCCGGCGATTATACCCGGTTGCCCCGTCACGGGGTAGCTAAGTGACTGATTTTTGCCAAAATTACTCCGGAAAGACGGCGGGAATTCAGGAAATATGAGACAAATGAACGGGTAATCGGGCCGGCTGGAACCGATTTGTACTGGCCCCGATAGTGTGGTCGAGAGGGCACACGAGCCGGGGATCGGGTCGACCAGGGCGCTTTTGCCGTAGAATGTCGGCCTTGTTTCATTCTGGCGACGACTTATGGCGAAATCCGCAACGAAAGACCGCGCTGGCGCGGACGAAAGCGCAGCCGGGCCGGCCGAGGGCGAAGCGTTGCCCGAGAGCTACGAGGCGGCGCTTGCGGAGCTCGACGGGCTCGTCGCACGCATGGAAGGCGGTAGCCTGAGCCTGGAAGAATCGCTGGCGGCGTACCGCCGCGGTGCGGCGCTCGTGCGCTTCTGCCAGCAGCAGCTCGAAAAGGTTGAACAACAGGTGCGCGTGCTCGACGGCGAGACGCTGCGGCCCGTGCCCCTCAATACGACAGACTCCGCAGCGGGCGGAGACGACGATCTATGACATTTGACCAATGGACCCGGCAGGTACTCGATCGGGTCGAAAGCGCGCTCGATCACTATTTGCCGGCCGCCGACGTGCTGCCGGCGCCGCTGCATGACGCCATGCGCTATGCCGTGATGGGTGGCGGCAAGCGCGTACGGCCGCTCCTGTGCCACGCGGCGGGCGAACTCACGAATGCCAGGCCCGAAGCGCTCGACGCGGCGGCCTGCGCGCTGGAGATGATCCACGTCTACTCGCTCGTGCACGACGACATGCCGTGCATGGACGACGATGACATGCGTCGCGGCAAACCCACCGTACACGTCAAATATGACGAACCGACGGCGCTGCTGGTCGGCGATGCGCTGCAATCGCAGGCATTCGTCGCGCTGACGTCGGATGTGCCGGGTTTGAGTGATTCGGCGCAGCGTCAGGCATCGCTCGTGCGCGAACTCGCGCTCGCGAGCGGCTCGATCGGCATGGCCGGCGGCCAGGCCATCGACCTCGCGAGCGTGGGCCATTCGCTCACGCGCGAGCAGCTCGAAACGATGCACCGCCTGAAGACCGGCGCGCTGCTGCGCGCCTCGGTCCGCATGGGCGCGCTGGCGGGCGAGACGCCTTCGGCGGAAAGCCTCGCGGCGCTCGACACGTACGCGGCGGCCGTGGGCCTCGCCTTCCAGGTGGTGGACGACATTCTCGACGTCACCGCCGACTCGGCAACGCTTGGCAAGACCGCGGGCAAGGATGCGAAGGACGGCAAGCCGACCTACGTGTCGATCATCGGTCTTGATGCTTCGCGTGCGCTCGCGCAGCAGCTGCGCGCCGACGCGCACGCGGCGCTGGAACCGTTCGGCGCGCGCGCGCAGCGCCTCGCCGAACTCGCTGACCTGGTGGTGAACCGGGTGAGCTGACCGCGCCACCCGCCCACGCGCATGAAAGGGAAAGTAATGCGCAGAACAAGTGCGGGAGCGCCAGTTTTCCTACAATGGAACGACGATGTACGACTTGCTGAAAACCATTGACGACCCGGCGGATTTGCGCCGCCTTGATCGCCGCCAGTTGCAACCGCTTGCCGATGAACTGCGTGCCTTCGTTCTCGAGAGCGTCTCGCAAACGGGCGGCCACCTGTCGTCCAACCTCGGTACGGTCGAACTGACGATCGCGCTGCACTACGTGTTCGACACGCCGCGCGATCGCATCGTCTGGGACGTGGGCCATCAGACCTATCCGCACAAGATCCTGACGGGCCGCCGCGACCAGATGTCGACGCTGCGTCAGCTCGGCGGCATTTCGGGTTTCCCGAAGCGCGACGAGTCGCCGTACGACACGTTCGGCACCGCGCACTCGAGCACGTCGATCTCGGCGGCGCTCGGCATGGCCGTCGCGAGCAAGCTCAAGGGCGACAACGCCATGGGCATCGCCGTGATCGGCGACGGCGCGATGACGGCCGGCATGGCCTTCGAGGCGCTGAACAACGGTGGCGTTGAGGACGACGTGCCGCTGCTCGTCATCCTCAACGACAACGACATGTCGATTTCGCCGCCCGTGGGCGCGCTCAATCGCCATCTCGCGCGCCTCATGTCGGGCCGCTTCTACGCCGCCGCGCGTGCGGGCGTGGAGCGCGTGCTGCGCCATGCGCCGCCGGTGCTCGACCTCGCGCGCAAGCTCGAAGAGCACGCCAAGGGCATGATCGTCCCGGCCACGTTGTTCGAGGAATTCGGCTTCAACTACATCGGGCCGATCGACGGCCACGATCTCGACTCGCTCATCCCGACGCTGCAGAACATCAAGGAACTGCGCGGCCCGCAATTCCTGCACGTCGTCACGAAGAAAGGCCAGGGCTACAAGCTCGCCGAAGCCGACCCGGTCCTGTACCACGGCCCCGGCAAGTTCAACCCGGCCGAAGGCATCAAGCCGTCCACGACGCCCGCAAAGAAGACCTACACGCAGGTGTTCGGCGAATGGCTTTGCGACGCGGCCGAACTTGACCAGCGCGTGATCGGCATCACGCCGGCCATGCGCGAAGGTTCGGGCCTCGTGGAGTTCGAAAAGCGCTTCCCGGATCGTTACTATGACGTCGGCATTGCCGAGCAGCATGCCGTGACGTTCGCGGGCGGTCTGGCCGCCGAGGGCCTGAAGCCCGTGGTCGCGATCTACTCGACCTTCCTTCAGCGCGCCTATGACCAGCTGATTCACGACGTGGCGCTGCAGAACCTGCCGGTCGTGTTCGCGATCGACCGCGCGGGCCTCGTGGGTGCCGATGGCGCGACGCACGCGGGCGCGTATGACCTCGCGTTCATGCGCTGCATCCCGAACATGATGGTCATGGCGGCGTCGGACGAAAACGAATGCCGCCAGATGCTCTACACGGCGCTCCAGCAGGACTGCCCGACGGCCGTGCGCTACCCGCGCGGCGCAGGCACGGGTGTCGCGACCGTCAAGCAGATGGCCGCGCTGCCGGTGGGCAAGGGCGAAGTCCGCCGCGAGAGCAAGGCGCCGGCAGGCAGCCGTATCGCCATCCTCGCGTTCGGCACGATGGTTGCGCCGTCGCTCAAGGCTGCCGAGGAACTGGACGCCACCGTGGCGAACATGCGCTTCGTGAAGCCGCTCGACGCGGAGCTCGTGAAGCAGCTCGCCGAAACGCACGACTACCTCGTGACCGTCGAGGAAGGCTGCATCATGGGCGGCGCGGGCTCGGCCTGCGTGGAAGCCCTCCTTGAAAGTGGGGTTATCAAGCCCGTACTACAATTGGGCCTCCCCGACCGCTTCATCGACCACGGCGACCCGGCGAAGCTGCTGGCGGGCTGTGGGCTCGACGCAGCAGGGATCGCGAAGTCGATTCGCGAGCGCTTCCTCGATCGCGCGGCGAACGCGTCCGGCAAGTCGGTGATGCGCGTCGCCTAAGGCAGATCGAGGTCGACTGGCGCCTCGCGGCGCGGCTGGTCCGGGCCGTTGTCCAGGTCGGCCAGCGAACCGCGGCAGCCCATTTCACATGTGAACTGGCGGGCGGGTTTCGTACCCGGCAGTCGCCAGCAAACGCCGGCTCATGCCGGCGTTTGCCATTTTGTTTGGCCGTTGTTTGGCATTTGCGCGCCGCGTTCGGCGCGGCTTGAGGATAAGAACATGAATCAGATGAACCCGGCCTTCGTGATGCCGGACGTCCAAAGCTCCGTCGATACCCGTCAGATCGTGATCCAGCGCGTGGGCGTGAAGGCCGTGCGCCATCCGCTCACGGTCAGGACGGGCGCGGGCGACGTCCAGCCGAGCGTCGGCATGTGGAACCTCGACGTTCATCTGCCGGCCGACCAGAAGGGTACGCACATGTCGCGCTTCGTGGCGCTGCTCGAAGAAAACAAGGCGCCGCTCGAACCCGCGACGTTCCGCGCGATGCTGGCCGCGATGCTCGCGAAGCTCGAATCGCAGGCAGGCCGTATCGAAGTGACGTTCCCGTACTTCGTGAAGAAAGTGGCGCCCGTGTCGGGCGTCGAAAGTCTGCTGGATTACGAAGTCACGCTCACGGGCGACGCACGTAACGGCGAGGCGCGCCTTTTCCTCAAGGTGCTGGTGCCGGTGACGAGCCTGTGCCCGTGCTCGAAAAAGATCTCGCAATACGGCGCGCACAACCAGCGCTCGCATGTGACGATGGACGTCGAGTTCGACGGCGATCTGCCGGTTGAAGACCTCATTCGGATTGCAGAGGAAGAAGCGTCGTGCGAGCTGTGGGGGCTGCTCAAGCGTCCGGACGAGAAGTTCGTGACCGAGCGCGCGTATGAGAACCCCAAATTCGTGGAGGACCTCGTGCGCGACGTGGCCGTGCGCCTGAACGCCGATGCGCGTGTGATCGCCTATACGCTCGAAGCCGAGAACTTCGAGTCGATCCACAATCACAGCGCCTATGCCGTGATCGAGCACGACAAGCGCGCGGGCTGACCGCCGGCCCCGCTTGCGCCATCAACGAGAAAGCCGCCCTCGGGCGGCTTTTTTGCTACAGCGGCGGCAGTCGCGTCACTGCTGCGCGAGCGACGTCAAATCCCAGCGCGGCTTCACCGTGAACGCGTAGTCGCGCGTGGCCTGCTCCGGCCAGCGCTGCAAACGCAGCGCGCCTGCGAGCGCGATCATCGCGCCGTTGTCGGTGCACAGGGAGAGATCGGGGTAGTGCACCTCGAAGCCGCGCTTTTGCGCCGCGGCCGAAAGCGTCTCGCGCAACTGCTTGTTCGCGCCCACGCCGCCCGCCACCACGAGGCGCTTCATCTTCGTGCGCTTGAGGGCCGCGAGCGATTTCGCGGCCAGCACCTCGACGGCTGCGTCGACGAATCCGCGTGCGATATCTGCCTTGCCCTGCTCGCAGATATTCGTGCCGAGCTTTTTCACCTGCGTGAGCACGGCCGTTTTCAGGCCGCTGAAGCTGAAGTCGAGATCGCCCGAATGCAACATCGGGCGGGGCAGTTCGACCGCGCCCGGCGTGCCGAACTCCGCGAGCCGCGACACTTCCGGGCCGCCGGGATAGCCGAGGCCGAGCAGCTTGGCCGTTTTGTCGAAGGCTTCCCCGGCGGCGTCGTCGAGCGTTTCACCCAGCGTCTCGTAGACCCCCACGTCGGTCACGCGCATCAGCTGCGTATGGCCGCCCGAGACGAGCAGCGCGACGAACGGAAACGGCGGCGGCGCATCGACCAGCAGCGGCGAAAGCAAATGCCCCTCGAGGTGGTGAATGCCCACGGTCGGCCGGTTCCACGCCATGCCGAGCGCGTTGGCGATACTCGCGCCCACGAGCAGCGCGCCTGCGAGGCCGGGACCCTGCGTGAACGCGATGGCGTCGATGTCGCTTTTCGCCGCGCCGCTCTTTGCGAGCACTTCCTCGAGCAGCGGCAGCGCGCGACGGATGTGATCACGCGAAGCGAGCTCGGGCACGACGCCGCCGTACTCGCGGTGCATGGCGATCTGCGAGTGCAGCGCGTGCGCGAGCAGGCCGCGCTCGCTGTCGTAGAGCGCGAGGCCGGTTTCGTCGCAGGAGCTTTCGATGCCGAGAACGAGCATGGTGTGGGGCTGGGCAACGGTATTGCCTTGCCGAAGCGGGCAAAAATCGCAGGCAAAAAAACCGTCGCGAAATCAAGGATCAAGTGAGCCTCAAAGTATAACAGTGCGCGTACAAGCCGGCTGAGGGCGGCAAGCCCCTCGGTCCGGGGACAAGCCCTGCCGCCGCGCAGGTAGAATGCGCGCCATGGAATCTTTCGATATCGCCGTGATCGGCGCAGGGGCGGCCGGCATGATGTGCGCGGCGGTGGCGGGCCAGCAGGGGCGCCGCGTGGCGCTGATCGATCACGCGCCGCGTCTTGCGGAAAAAATCCGCATCTCGGGCGGCGGGCGCTGCAACTTCACGAACCTGCAAGCGGGCCCGGCCAACTATCTCTCGAATAATCCGCATTTCTGCCGCTCGGCGCTCGCGCGCTATACGCCGCGCGACTTCCTCGCGTTGCTGCGCCAGCATCGGGTGACCTGGCACGAAAAGCACAAGGGGCAGCTTTTCTGCGACCAGTCGAGCGAGGCGATCATCGACGTGCTGCGCGCCGAATGCGACGCGGGCCAGGTGGCCTGGCGCCGGCCGTTGCCCGTCGATGCCGTGAGTCATGCCGACGGTGCAGGCTTCACGCTCGGCACGCCGCAGGGCCAGATTCGCGCGAAGGCGCTCGTGATCGCAACCGGCGGTCTGTCGATTCCCAAGATCGGCGCGACCGACTTCGCGTATCGCGTCGCGAAGCAGTTCGGCCACAAGCTCGTCGACATGCGCCCGGCGCTCGTGCCGCTCACGTTCGCGCAGGACGAGTGGGCGCCTTACGTGCCGCTCGCGGGCGTGTCCCTCGAGGTTCAGGTGGCAACAGGCGAGCGCAAGGCCGGCGGCGCCTTCGACGAAGACCTGCTCTTCACGCACCGCGGCCTCTCCGGCCCCGGCGTGCTGCAGATTTCGAGCTTCTGGCAACCGGGCCAGCCGATCCGCGTGAACCTGCTGCCCGAGCGCGACCCGTCGGCGGCGTTGATCGAGGCCAAGGGCGAGACGAAACGCCAGATCGGCAACCTGCTAGCCGAATGGGTGCCGGCGCGCCTCGCGCACGTGTGGCTGGAGGCGCACCAGGTGAAGGCCGACGCGCGCCTCGCCGACCTGCCCGACAAGACGCTGCGCAAGATCGGCGAAGGGCTCGCGCAGTGGACGCTCACGCCCACGGGCACCGAAGGCTACAAGAAGGCCGAAGTCACGCGCGGCGGGGTGGACACGCGCGAACTTTCCTCGGCGACGATGATGAGCCAGCGCGTACCAGGCCTCTATTTCGTGGGCGAAGCCGTGGACGTGACGGGCTGGCTTGGCGGCTACAACTTCCAGTGGGCGTGGGCCTCTGGCGTCGCGGCCGGGGAGGCCGCTGCGGAGTACACGGCAAACACGGGCTGATTTCCTGATCGACATGCGCTGCCGAATCGCTTGCGGTTGACCCGAGTCATTGAAGACCGGGCGACTGTGGTTCACGCTGAAATACTTCGCCATGAGCAAGAGGTATGGGACGTGAATCAAGCGGTGAATCGAGAGGAACAGCAGCAAGCCGCGCCGTTGCGGCGAATCATGATTGCGGTGGACGACTCGCAGGCATCGATGCAGGCGCTGCGTTTTGCCGCGCGCGTGGTGCCGCGCGAGGCCGAGGTGCGCTTCGTGTGCGCATCACAGCAGCCACGCGGCTGGGTGGCGGGCGGTGCCCATAGCGCGGGCGACGCCTCGATGGAAGGCGCGCTCGCCGGCGCGCGTGAAGAATTTCGCCGCGAGGCCGAGCGCACGCTCGAGCAGGCGATGACAGCGTTCAAAGGACAAGCCGCCTCGGTCGAAGGGCAGGTGGTCGGTCTTTCCGGCGAGGCAGGCGCGGTCGTGCAGGCGCTAACCGAAGCAGCACGAGAGTGGCGGGCGGACATGCTGGTCGTCGGCGCCCGGCATCAGGGGCGCATGAAACGCTGGGTGGACGGCTCGGTATCGGGCGCGCTCGCGGTTTGCGCACCCTGTCCGCTTCTGGTCGTGCCCGTGGAGTACGAGCCCCGCAGCGAAGCGCCCCTTGCGCGCATCGCGCTGGCGGCGGACGGCAGTCCCGCCGCGGCGCAGGCGATACGCGCGGCTGTGCGGCTC
>DATBXG010000906.1:0-4569 GCA_036514415.1 Paraburkholderia sp. | reverse complement strand
GCCCACGATCCCCTCGCCGACGTCCTGTTCGAGGAACGCCCCTTCCTGCGCCGCCTCTCGGTGCTCGACTGGCTGTTCGCGCTGGCGCTGGTGGCGGGCGCGGGCTTCGCGCTCTCGCGCTATCACGCGCACATGAACTATTACGACAAGCTGGTGCTCGGCGGCACGACACCGGCGCTCGTCGTGCTGGGCTGGCGCTGGAAGCCGGCGCGGCTGCTCATGGCCGGCATCGCGGTGCTCGCGCTCTTTGCAATCCAGGTCTATCAAGGCGACCTCGCGCGTGCCGATCAGGCGTTCTTCCTCAAGTATTTCCTCTCGAGCCAGTCGGCCATTCTGTGGATGAGCGCGCTCTTCGTGCTCGCCACGCTGTTCTACTGGATCGGTCTGCTCTCGCGCTCGGCCACGGGCGGCGCGATCGGCACGAAGCTCACGTGGGCGGCGGTGCTCATGGGCTTCGTCGGCATGATGGTGCGCTGGTACGAGTCCTATTTGATCGGCGCGGACGTCGGCCACATTCCGATCTCGAACCTCTACGAAGTGTTCGTGCTGTTCAGCCTCATCACGGCGCTCTTCTATCTGTATTACGAAAGGCACTACAACACACGCGCGCTCGGCGCGTTCGTGCTGCTGGTGATCAGCGCGGCCGTGGGCTTCCTGATGTGGTACTCGATCTCGCGCGACGCGCAGCAGATCCAGCCGCTCGTGCCCGCGCTGCAGAGCTGGTGGATGAAGATCCACGTGCCGGCGAACTTCATCGGCTATGGCAGCTTCGCGCTTTCGGCCATGGTGGGCGTCGCGTACATCATGAAGGAACGCGGCGTGCTGGCGGACCGCCTGCCCGCGCTCGAGGTGCTCGACGACGTCATGTACAAGTCGATCGCCGTCGGTTTCGCGTTCTTCACCATCGCGACCATTCTCGGCGCGCTGTGGGCCGCACAGGCCTGGGGCGGCTACTGGAGCTGGGACCCGAAGGAAACCTGGGCGCTGATCGTCTGGCTCAACTACGCGGCCTGGCTGCACATGCGCCTCATGAAGGGCCTGCGCGGTGGCGTGGCGGCCTGGTGGGCGCTCACGGGCCTGCTCGTCACGACCTTCGCTTTCCTGGGCGTGAACATGTTCCTTTCGGGCCTGCACAGCTACGGCAAGCTGTAACCGAATCCGCCCGCACGACGAACTAACCGTCGGATGCCTCGCGCTCCGACGGTTTTTTTTCGTCCGCCGGGAAGGTTTGCGCGAATCGCGCGTTTGCCCGCTAGAGGTCTCCCAGTCGATCCACGTCGTGCGCTGCACGGCAGGACGGGTCGAGCTACGATCAATGTGCTGGCGGTGCACGCCACGCAAGAAGCAGGAGCAGCGATATGTGGATCAAGCGGAGCAGCAGGATCTTGCTCAATGGCGACGACATTCCCGCGAGCGAAATCACGCCGCAAAAAGTGTTCGAACAGCGCCGGCGCATTCTGCAGGCGGCGGGCGCGCTCGCGCTCGGCGGCATAGCGGGGCCGTTCGGCGCGTCGCGGGCATTCGCGGAATACGCGCCCGGCGACCCGAAGGCGCAGAAGCTCGCTGCGCAAACCAACACGAAGTTCGTCGCGCTCGACAAGGTCACGCCCTACAAGGACGTCACGACCTACAACAACTTCTACGAGTTCGGCACCGACAAGGGCGACCCGGCCCAGAACGCGCACACGCTGCGTCCGCGCCCGTGGAAGCTGAGCGTCGAGGGCGAGGTGAAGAACCCCAAGGTCTATGACATCGACGAAATCCTCAAGCTCGCGCCGCTCGAGGAGCGCGTGTACCGCCACCGCTGCGTGGAGGGCTGGTCGATCGTCGTTCCGTGGATCGGCATTTCGCTGTCCGAACTGATCCGCCGCGCGCAGCCCACGAGCAACGCGCGCTACGTGCAGTTCATCACGCTGGCCGACCCATCGCAGATGCCGGGCCTCGCCGAGCCGATTCTCGACTGGCCATATTCTGAAGGCCTGCGCATGGACGAAGCGATGAATCCGCTCACGCTGCTCACGGTGGGACTCTACGGCCAGGTGCTGCCTAACCAGAACGGCGCGCCCGTGCGCGTGATCGTGCCGTGGAAGTACGGCTTCAAGAGCGCGAAGTCGCTCGTGAAGATCCGCTTCGTGGCGAACCAGCCGCCTACGAGCTGGAACAAGTACGCGCCGAACGAGTACGGGTTCTACTCGAACGTGAATCCGAACGTCGATCACCCGCGCTGGAGCCAGGCCACGGAGCGGCGCATTGGCGAGGACGGCTTCTTCCAGCCCAAGCGCAAGACGCTCATGTACAACGGCTACGGCGATCTCGTCGCGTCGATGTACCAGGGCATGGATTTGCGCAAGAGCTTTTGAAGCCCGACGCAGAAATGGAGCAAGAGATGGAATCCACGACGACACCACAGGCTGGTGCCATGCCGCGCGCGAAGGTGGCGAGGGCGGGCGGGCGCGCGGCGAGCGCCACCGGCCCGCGCTGGCTGCCATGGACGAAGGCGGCGGTGTTCGTCGCGGCGTGGTATCCGCTCGCGCGCATCATGCTGTTCGGCTTTACGGACCGGCTCGGCGCGAATCCGATCGAGTTCATCACGCGTTCGACGGGTCTCTGGACGCTCGTGTTCCTCTGCATCACGCTCACCGTCACGCCGCTGCGCCGGCTCACGGGCTGGAACGCGCTGCTCCGCTTTCGACGCATGCTGGGCCTTTATGCGTTCTTCTACGCGACGCTGCACTTCACGACTTACATCTGGTTCGACAAGTGGTTCGACGTTGCCGCGATGCTCAAGGACGTGGGCAAGCGGCCGTTCATCACGGTGGGCTTTACGGCGTTCGTGCTGCTCATTCCGCTGGCGGTGACCTCCACGCGCGCGATGGCGCGCCGCCTCGGCCGCCGCTGGCAGACACTGCATCGGCTCGTCTATGCGATTGGCGTGCTGGCGATCCTGCACTTCTGGTGGATGAAGGCGGGCAAGCACGATCTCGTGCTGCCGAAGCTCTACGGCGCGATCATGCTCGCATTGCTGGGCTGGCGCGTGGGCGTGTGGCTGCTTGCGCGATGGCGCGCCTCCCGGGCGGCCGCGGGCGCCACGTAGGCGCACCGCTTACTGCCACGCGGGCAACAAAAAAGCGACGCACAGGCGTCGCTTTTTTGCATCAGGCAAGCAGACGAAATACTCAGTCCGGCAGCACGCGTTCGCTCGCGAACAGCTGCGCCACGTTTTCGCGCTCGCGCGCAAGATGGACGCGCGTGCCGTCGACCATGACCTCGGCCGCGCGCGCACGCGTGTTGTAGTTCGAACTCATCACAAAGCCGTAGGCGCCCGCCGAGCGGATTGCGAGCACATCGCCCGGCTCGATCGCGAGCGTGCGCGCGCGGCCCAGCCAGTCGCCGCTTTCGCACACCGGGCCGACCACGTCGTAGGTGTGCGCTGGCGCATCACGCTCCACGACCGGCTCGATCGCGTGAAAGGCGTCGTACATGGCGGGGCGAGCGAGGTCGTTCATCGCGGCGTCGACGATCGCGAAGTTCTTCTCCGAGCCCGGCTTCAGGAACTCGACCGTGGTCAGCAGGATGCCCGCATTGCCCACGAGCGAACGGCCCGGCTCGAAATACACCTCACGCGTCTTGCCCGTTTTGGCGCCATACGCCTCGATGCGGTCGAGCACCGTGCGCACGAACTCGCCGATGTCGGGCGGCGTTTCGTCGTCATAGCGAATGCCGAGGCCGCCGCCTACGTCGATGTGGCGGATGCTCACGCCATCGGCCTCGATCTGGTCGACGAGCTCGAGCAGCTTGTCGATCGCGTCGAGATACGGCGCGATTTCGGTGATCTGCGAGCCGATGTGGCAGTCGATGCCGACCACCTCCAGATGCGCCATGGCAGCGGCGGCGCGATAGGTCGCGCGCGCGTCCTCGAACGCCACGCCGAACTTGTTCGCCTTCAGGCCCGTGGAAATGTACGGATGCGTTTTCGGATCGACGTCCGGGTTCACGCGCAGCGAAACCGGCGCCTTCTTGCCGAGCTTCCCGGCCACGGCGTTCAGGCGGTCGAGTTCGGGAATCGATTCGACGTTGAAGCACTTTACGCCCGCTTCGAGCGCCTCGCGCATTTCGGCGGCGGTCTTGCCGACGCCCGAGAACACCACGTCCTGCGCTTTGCCGCCTGCCGCGAGCACGCGCGCCAGCTCGCCTGCCGAAACGATGTCGAAGCCCGCGCCTTCGCGCGCGAACACGTTGAGCACGGCGAGATTGCTGTTCGCCTTGACCGCGACGTGCACCTTGGCGCGGCGGCCGGCGCACGCATCGGCGTAGGCGTGCCAGGCGGCACAGAGCGCCGCGCGCGAGTACACGTAGAGCGGCGTGCCGTACTGTGCGGCGAGATCGGCGGCCGACACGCCTTCTACGAAGAGCGTGCCGTTGTCACGATGAAAAGCGGACTGGGTCATGCGGGTGTCTTACTGGGTTGGCGTGGCGCCGGAAGCCGGTTGCGGGCTGCCGGTGGTCGCGGGGATGGTGCTGAGTTCGGTGTCCGGGGACAACGAGAGCGGCGTGCCCGTGGTGTCGGGA
>DATBXG010000905.1:0-6538 GCA_036514415.1 Paraburkholderia sp. | reverse complement strand
GGAAGCCATCGCCTGCCCGATCCTGCGCGTCAACTCCATGAACACCGGCACGCCCACTCTCGTTCCTTCTCCGGGTTCCTCCGGCTCGTCCGTCTGCCCGGCGTTGTACGGCTTGCGATAGGCCTTGATGACCATGAACGCGAGTCGATACGCGTCCGGATGGCCGAGCCCGAATGCGATGTAGCCGGCAATGCCGCGTCGAAGCCAGTCGCGGTCGTCAGTCGCCTGCCGGTCGATCTCGGCGAGCGCCTGCGCGAGCTCGCCGAACGCATCGCGGATCAGCTGGCCGAAGATGTCGTCCTTGGTCTTGTAGTGCGCAAAGAGCGCCGTCTGCGAAATGCCGACCCGCTCGGCAATCTTGCGCGTCGAGACGTTCTCGAAACCATGCTCGAGAAAGAGCGTTCGCGCTGCGTCGAGAATTTCCCCCTTCCTCTCGTGGCCGGAACCCCTCGCCTTCCGGTTCGCAAGCGAGATCGTATAAGTTTTGGCGGTCGTTCCGGCTTTCCTGGTCGGCATCGGGTGTCAAGGCGTGGTGTCTTAGGGGAAAGCCCAACGATACGCCATTTCGACGGGCAATTTCCACAGCCCATGTTCTGCCTGTTCAGCGTTGTCGTCACGCAGCATCCCACCATCCATGGAAGCTGAATGGCAACGCGTGGCGCAAATGGACTTTCGCGACTGGACCGTCCTCGAGTGCGCTGGATTCGAACACGGCGATGAAGCTCGTGCCGCTCGCGCCTTCGAGCACTTCCGCGAGCAACCAGCCGGGGTCGTCGCCTGCATCGCCGCGCGCGGCGGGATCCGGTACGAACACCGGCTCGCCGACGTAATGACCGCTGCCGAAGTGGTAGGCGTCCACGTTGCCGGACGTCACGTCGATTCTCGCGATGCCGTCGTGGAACCATCCCTGCTGCGCGCGCTGCGACGCCACGTATCCGTAGCGATACGGCTGCCCCACACGGTTTTGCGCGACGGACGGAAACTCGTAGTGGCCCGCCGCAATCGTTTCGACGCGCGCGCGGGGCGCGGCAAGGTCGATCGTCATGCGCCGCAGCGTGCCTCGGGCTGTCGCGACGCCGTCGCGGCCGTGCATGATCGCCCGGAAGCTGGCGTCGGGTCCGAGAAAATGGTCGGGTGCGTCGTAGCCCACAAAATCGGCGACGATCGTATTCCCCGAGCGCCAGGCGTTGAGCGCGTGCCACATCCACGATGCGGGCACGTCGAGCGCAACGGGTGGCTGCGAGCCGGTTGTATCGACGACGAACAGTATGCTGCCCTGATCGGGCCGCCATTGAAGACTATCGGCATACGTGCGCTCGCCGATCAGCATCGGTAGCGGCGACAGCAGCGCTGGCTGCAGGTGGAACACGACATACGGATCGGCCCAGAAAAAATCGTGGAAATACGCAGAGCCGCGCGGGCCCGTATAAGCAACATGCCGCGTCTGGCGCCCTGCACTATCCTTGACGACGACGTGAAGCTGCGGGTTACGCCGGCCGCGCTGCCCGACGAGCACCCAGTCGCCCGTCCTCGCATCGGTCTTCGTGTGCGCCTTGTAGTTCGCGGGGCCCGTGCCGGGCGAACCGTCGTAGGGGTCGACCTCGCCGTTTGTATCGAGCGTGACAGGATCAACGCGATACGGGCCACCGACTTCGTCGAACGCATAGAGGACGCCCGCCTTGATCACCGGCGTGATGCCGGCCTGGCTTCGCGTCGGAATGCAGGGGATGTTCGCGAAAAATCCCGGAGCCGGCGTAGTCCATGTCGGATACAGAAACTCCCCGGCTGATTGCTCGGCAAGGTATTTTGCAGTACGAATGAAACGATTGCGAAATCGCACCTTGCCGTCGGCGAAACTGGTCGCCCTGATCATTCCATCGCCGTCGAGAAGCGTCCACTTCCCGAAACCGTTGCGGTCAAAGAGCCCCGGTCCGTTGCGGTACAGCGTACCGGCCAGCCCCGCAGGCAGGCGGCCCTCCACTTGCGCCTCGTAATCGTATTCGCGCTCCATGCCTTGCGTCAGCAGCGTGAGCCATGTTCGATCGGCCGGCAGCGGCGGTGCGTTTAGCGTTTCCGCGGCGTCAGATCGGCAGTCAGAAAGCGCCATGGCGGCCATGCCGCCAGCTGAAACCCTGAGGAATTCGCGACGCGTGAGCATGATCGTGCCCTCCTTCGACAACACCGGGAAATCGACCGCGACAGCCGATTGCGCCAGACGGCACGCAGCCCGCCGTCTGTGCTCAACGATAATAGAGCATCGCTCAGTTATCAATGAACTGTTACACTTTGCTCGCGGAGGCATGTCATGGCGACGCATGCGCCAGCCGCGCCAAGGCCAACTCCGGGCGCTCACCCACGGCCCCGTTGTTTTTCCGGTATCAAGGAAGCTAACCAGGAAGCACTACCGATGTGCTTCGCCATGCCGGCGGCGACCGCGCCACCGGCTGATGTCTGAGGAATCGGAAAGGACGGCAACCGCCTGACGTCGCACTGACGCGAACTGCAGGCGCGTAGCGTGAGAGCGCTAGTGTGGAAGCTCTGCTACCGCCTGCTGGCCTGTTGGGAGTTTTTCATCTTGCCGACAGCCTCACTGCGCGTCCTGCCGCGCCCGGACTTGTTGCCGGAATCCTCCGGCCGATGCGCGAGACGTCATTCACTGGCCGCCGCATCGCCTTTTTTCTCGGTCAATCTGTTCGTCACCGCCGTGACGCCCAGCACGGATCTTGCCGCGTTGCCAGCGCGCGAAATCTGCCAGCTCTCCGGCACCGACCCTGTGAGCGTGACGACGCCACGGCTCACCCTGATGTGAATCGCTGAATCATCGAGTTCCGGTACCCGCCTGAGGGCACGGCGAACGTCACGAACGATCGAAGTATCCGGCCGGGTTCCGGGCGTCGACGCCGATACCCTTTGCGCGGTCACCGCTGCCGCGTTTGCACCTGTCTGCGCGCTCGCCTGGACCGCGCAACTCGCGATGGCCACGAACAACATCGCGCCGGACATTCCGTTCGCACCGTTTCTGCTCACGTTGCCTCCTTGGGTCTTGTCAACCGGTTTGACGAAACACAGCTGGAACGAGTCGAGCGCAAAGCGCGCGATGCTTCAGCATAGACCCGATTGTGCAAACGACGCTGTCTTGCGCTCACACGGCCACATGACGCAAAGCTTGGCATTTGCCCGCCGCAGTCTCGGTGCACGGCCCTGCGCCAGCAGCGCTGCCCGGTTGCCCACAAACATGCTGACGCTCGATATTGATCCGGCGTTGACTACCGCGAAGCTTCCTCGAAGGACATGCCAGCGGCAACCCTCGCCACAAGGGCCACAGCCGCGTGCGGGCCACCATGTGAAGCCATCCATTGGCTCGTGCGACAGGCTGCCTTTGCGTAGAGCTGGTGATCGATCAGCGCGGTTCGATTCCACTCGAACATCCCGGCTGGCAGCGAGTCAGGCATGGCGACCAGGCAGCGGTTCGCCTGGCCAGCCGGCGACAGGTAGCGAAGATCATTGGACGAAACCATCGCGATTCCCTCGTCGAACCAGATGGGCACCCGCCCGGTGACGAACGCCCATAACCCGATACGGTGATGAAGTTCGTTCATCGAAAGTTCATGGGCGGCAATGGTGACGTTGGTGCCGCGCGGAGAGAGCACGGCGACCTGGGCATAGAGCGACATGCCTCGCCGGCCGCCACCGCCAAGACGCCGGAAGCAGGCGTCGTCCGAACAGACGAGAATTCGCGGCTTTGCCTCGAGAGCTCCCCAGAATTCCTCCAGTTCACCGCGAGCATCCTCGATCGTGCTGACGATCGCCGCCCGTTCGGCTTCACTGGCGTCCTTCTCGACATAGATGTCATGCCCTGCTTCCAGAAAGCCGTAGCACGCGGGGCATGCTGCCGCTGCGGACGACGGTAGCGCGTAGACGGCGCCCGCGATGCCGAGGGCGAGCGCCGCCAACAATCCGGCGCCTGCAATGCGAAGACGCTTTCTCAAAGTTTTTTGGTTCATTGTCGATCCGACCAACGCGGGGCAGTCGCTGAGCGCTGGGTACTACGCGTCAGGCTCCGCCTCGATTTCAATGCTCGGTGCTCGCCCGCGCGGCAGCGGGGCACGCCGGGTCCTTGCCCCAGTGCCCGTCGCACACACGCCAGCGGCAAAGCTGGTCCTCGAAGAAGCCGCGCTCGCCACACGCCTTGACCTGCTGTGCGAGCGTGAGCTTGCCGGCCGCCACTTTCGCCGGGCGCGCGGACGTATCCGTGCCGTCGGCGGGCTTCGTTCGGGCGACCAGCACGGCGAGCAGATCGGCATCGGAATCATCCCGCTGGGCGCCTGGGTGCTTGTCGTGGCGCTTCTTCGCCACGGTTTCCGCCTTGGCGTTCCCGGCATGCGCGGACGCGGGCTTCGTTTCGTGCCGGGCTTCCGCACTCTTGGCCGGGGCTTGGTGGCCCGCGTCCGTGGACGCGTTCGCAACTGGCGCGCTGGCGACCGATGTCCCGCTCGCTCCCGCATCGCGCGCGCCGTTGGCCAGTGCGCGAGATAGCCGGCCGTCGTCAGGGACCGTTGCCGACGCAACGGCATCGGGTGCGTGCTTCGCGCCATCCGCGCTTGCGTCGTCGGTCACGATGGTGGCCGCATGCGGCGCCGAGGCGGCCTCGGGCACGCTGGCCGCGCTAGCCGCAGTCGCCGCGACGACTCGCGCGCCGCTGTCCGGCGCGACCGCGCCCGCGACAGCATGCGTCTCGCGGACCGCCGGTTCGCCACGCTCGAACACGTGCCAGGCGCCGAAGCCAGCGGCGCCGACGAGGAGCAGCGCCGCAATGGCGAGCGGCGCGCGGGGCCGCCGCCCAGCGCGCGGCGGCGCGGCAGGCGGCACGACGCGGCCCTCGAGGTTCGCGAGGATGCGGGAGCGATCAGGCTGCGCGCCTTGCGCGCTGGCGGCCGTGTCGGCGAGAAGGCTGGGCGGAGCTTTGGGCGTGGAGTTGTCCGGCGCACTCATTCATCGTCTCATTCGAATCGTGCTCATTGAATCGGGCCTGTTTCACCGTAATAATACGAGGCGGCCCATCTTCGGGCAGCGCTGATTCTAAAATCAAGCATTACAAAAAACAATTGCCACTACGCGGGTTCGCTTTTGGTCGCCATTGCTCTCGTTGCCTATTTTGCCATTGCCGTGCCGCTCGCCGCACTATTGCTCCTGCCGGCCGTACGCGCATCAATTTTCAGCACGTTATTCGAATTGCATAACGTAATTATGCGTCGTGCTTCAACAAGCGCCACGCATGCGAGAAGCCACCTCTTTAAGTCGGCAAAAATTTCTCATTCGAGAATGGCCGATATGAAAAATATACTCATCAAGCGGCGCTTGCTGATTTTCATTACCGCATGTATTCTTGCGACGCCGCCGCTGATTGCAATTACATTGCGTGGTCATCAGTTATTTCAATACGATGACACACCCCGAGTGCCGGACGAAAAAATCGCTGCCTTGCTGAACGGCGAGCAGCTGGTTCCGCCGCCGCCGCTGCCTCCCGAGGTGTTCGCCACGAAGGAGGTGGAGCAGGTGCGGCCCGCATTGCACGATGCGAGCCGCGACTGGAATCTGCTGGACGCCGATTTCCGCACGCGGCTTTTGCTCGTCTACAAAATCATGCGCGAGCAATACGGTTATGAAATGGCATTGCTGGAAGGTTACCGCAGCCCCGAGCGGCAAAACCGGCTTGCGCAAATGGGCGGCAATGTGACCAATGCAGCAGCGTTCCAAAGCTATCACCAATACGGACTCGCAGCCGATAACGCATTTCTGCGCGACGGCAAGCTCGTCATTTCAGAAAAAGATCCGTGGGCAATGCGGGGCTATCAGTTATACGGCCAGGTGGCCGAGCAGGTTGGCCTGACCTGGGGTGGGCGCTGGAAATTGATGGATCTGGGCCACGTCGAATATCACAAACCCGGCTTCGTACTGGGTCACGCGCCGGTAAATGTCAAATGATGCGCAGCAGGAAATAAATGGGGAGTTTATGGGGCGTTCATTCATTCTGCCGGGCGACGAAACCGAACGCGTCGCCCATCGCGGCGACACGGCCTTGCGCGGCGTGGCGCTGATCGCCGCACCGTCCGCCTCCCGCATCGGCTAGCCATGTGCTTCGCCAGGCGTCGCGGCTCGCGCGGGCGCGCGGCGCACGTGACGCCACCGCGCCCCACTCGAAACAGCATTCAAGGCATCAGGACCTGACCGGCTTATGCAACGCTTCCTCAACGTGTTGACCCACACGCGCACGCTCTCCGTCATCGGCGTCATCGCGCTCGCTGCCGCGTTGTTCATCGCCGCCGACGCGCTGCAGATCAGCCCCATCTGGCCCGCCGCCGTGCTCGGCGCGCTGCTCGCGATCTGGCTCGTGCTCTGGCTCTGGCGGCGTGTGCACGTGCGGCGCGCGAACCGCAAGCTCGGCGACATGCTCGAGCAGCAGGCGCAGACCGACAACGGAGCGCCCGCAGCCGCACCGGCCAGGCAAGCGGAGCTCGACGTGCTGCGCACCCGGCTC
>DATBXG010000904.1:0-7200 GCA_036514415.1 Paraburkholderia sp. | reverse complement strand
CCCCGCCGAAGCGGCCCGGGCCGCGAGCGCCTACGCCGCGCAAACCGCACCGAGCGCATCGAGCGCGCCGGCCGCACCGGGTAGCGCCGCAGCGGATGCGCACGATCACCGCCGGGATCAAGATCAAGACTGGGAGCTGTGATGAGCCGCATGCACCGCAAGAGCGCCGCGGCGCTCGCCTACGATGCCCCCGAAGCCGACGGCGCGCCGCGCGTGGTCGCGAAGGGCTACGGTCTCGTCGCCGAGATGATCGTGCAGCGCGCGCGGGAAGCGGGCCTCTATGTGCACGAGGCGCCGGAGATGGTTTCGCTGCTGATGCGCGTGGACCTCGACGCGAAGATCCCGCCGCAGCTCTATCAGGCGGTGGCCGAACTGCTCGCCTGGCTGCACCGGCTCGAAGCGGAAAATGACGCGAAGGCCAAAGCGGCGGCGCAAGCGCGCAGCGACAATCCCGCCGGGAGCGCACCCGGCGGCGCCCCACGCGATTTCCACGACATGCGCGCGATCGCCGGCGCCCGTGGCGGCCGCCCGGCGCTGCCGTTCAAGCCTTCAACATCAACCTGATCAGCAAAGCGAACCGTTTGCCGTAGGGCGGCGCGATGAGTGCGCGCGCGTTCAGGCGCGCCTGCGTGAATACCGGCTTCATCTTCGAGAACGTCACGAAGCCCTCGTAGCCGTGATACGCCCCCATGCCGCTCGCGCCGACGCCGCCGAACGGCAGCCCCTCGGCGGCGATGTGCATGAGCGTCTCGTTCACCGACATGCCGCCCGCCACCGTTTCGCGGGTCACGCGCTCGACCGTGCGCGGGTCGTCGGCGTAAAGGTAGAGCGAGAGCGGGCGCGGGCGGGCGTTCACGTAGCGCAGCGCCTCGTCGAGGGTGTCGTAGGGAACGAGCGGCAAGAGCGGTCCGAAGATTTCTTCCTGCATGAGCGCCGTCTGTGCGCCGGCCTGCGTCACGATGACGGGCGCGAAGCGCCGCGTGGCGGCGTCGTGCGTGCCGAGCGCGTGCAACTGTGCGCCGCTCGCCTCGGCTTCGTCGGCGAGGCGTTGCAGGCGCTCGAAGTGGCGCGCCGAGATGATCGACGTGTAGTCGCGGTTGCTCGCGAAGTCGGGATAGAGCTGCGCGAAGCGCGTGCGGGCGCGCGCGATGAAGGCCGCTTCCTGACCGCGCGGCAGCAGCACGTAGTCGGGCGCGATGCAGGTCTGCCCCGCATTGAGCGTCTTGCCGAGCAGCACGCTGTCGACGGCGTAGCTCAGGCGCGCCTGGTCGCCGATGATCACCGGCGACTTGCCGCCCAGCTCGAGCGTGACCGGCGTGAGATTCGCGGCGGCCGCGCGCATGACCTCGTGGCCCACGCGCGTCGAGCCCGTGAACAGCAGATGGTCGAAGGGCAGCGCGCTGAAAGCGGCGCCCACCGCTGCGTCGCCGTTCACGACGGCCACGTGGTCGCGCGCGAAGGTCTTGCCGATCAGGTCCTCGAAGAGCGCCGAGGTGCGCGGCGTGAGTTCCGACATCTTGATCATGGCGCGGTTGCCCGCCGCGAGCGCGCACACGAGCGGGCTCGCGCCGAGCAGCAGCGGATAGTTCCACGGCACGACGATGCCCGCCACGCCGAGCGGCTGCGGCACCACCTTCGCGCGCCCCGGCAGCAGCCACTTGCCCACCGGGCGCCGACGCGGCTTCATCCAGCGCGCGCCGTGCCTGAGCGCCGCATCGATCTCCTGTTTGAGGACGACGAATTCCGCGAGCGCGACCTCCGCTTTCGCGCGCTGCCCAAAGTCGTCGTTCATCGCCTCGGCGAGCGCGTCGCGGTTCGAGAAGAGCACGTCGCGCAGCGCCTTGAGATGGCGCGCGCGGGTTTCCCAGGACGGGAACGGGTCGCGCAGGAAGGCCTCGCGCTGCGCGGCGAGCAGGGTGTCCAGCGCGGCGCGCGGGTCGTTCTCGTGGGCATCGGGCCCGTCGTGCGTCTCGTGCGTATCGTGCGTATCGTGAGTATGGCGGGCGATGGCTTCGGGCAGGTCCTGCTGCATGGTCGGTCCTCGTGAGGTCCGCCGGCGCTGCGGCGCGCGGGCGAACGGTGCGATAGATGAATTCTCGGTGTGTGTGCTCAGCGCGACGGAAACGCCCGCTCGATGATCGCCGCGTGATCGAAGCGCGCGGGCAGCGTGCCGAACACGCGGTCGCAGTCGGCGTCGTGCTCGTCCAGACGCGTGGCGATGAACGCGTCCGCCATCTCGTGCTGCCCCTCGTGCGCAGCTCCGCGCAGCAGGATGGCCTGCGCGATCAGCACGATCTGCTGCGCGATGCGCCGCGCGCTCGCCTCGCGCGTGCCCGGCGCGCCGTTGAGCAGCACCGAGAGGCGGTCGAGCGCGGCGTCGAGCACGGGGTGAGTCTGCGCGTCGCGCCGCCACGCGAGAAAGAGCGCCTGCGCGGCGTCGGCCTCGCGCTCGAGCGCGCGCAGCACGTCCAGACACATCACGTTGCCCGAGCCTTCCCAGATCGAATTGACGGGCGCTTCGCGGTAAAAGCGCGCCATGGGCCCTTCCTCGACGTAGCCGTTGCCGCCCCACACCTCCATGGCCTCGCCCGTGAACGCGAGCGCGCGCTTGCAGACCCAGAACTTCGCGGCCGGCGTGACGATACGCCGCCAGGCGCGCGCTTCGAGCGCGGTTGTGTCGGTGCCGTCGTCAGTGGCGCCGGGTTGGGCGTCGGCGCTGTCCTCGAATGCGCGCGCAAGGCGCATGAAGAGCGCCGTAGCCGCCTCCGATTCGAGCGCGAGATCGGCCAGCACGTTCTGCATGAGCGGCTGCTGCGCGAGCGGGCGGCCGAATGCGCTGCGGTGGCGGGCATGATGGATCGCCTGGACGAGCGCCGCGCGCATGAGCGCCGCGCTGCCGATCACGCAGTCGAGCCGCGTGTAGTTCGCCATCTCGATGATGGTCGCCACGCCGCGGCCTTCGTCGCCGACCATCACGCCGTACGCGTCGAAGAACTCCACTTCGCTGCTCGCGTTCGAGCGGTTGCCGAGCTTGTGCTTCAGGCGCTGCACGTTGACCGCGTTCTTCGTGCCGTCGGGGCGGTAGCGCGGCACGAAGAAGCAGGAGAGGCTGTCGTGCTCCGTGGTGCGCGCGAGCACGAGATGCGCGTCGCACTGCGGCGCGGAGAAGAACCACTTGTGGCCGGTGAGCAGATAAGCCGCGCCGCGGCCCGTCTCGATGCCCGCCGTTCGCGCCTCGGTGCGGTTGCTGCGCACGTCCGAACCGCCCTGCTTCTCGGTCATGCCCATGCCGATCATCATCGAGCGTTTTTGCGCGAGCGGCACGTCGCGCGGGTCATGCTCGCGCGTGTAAAGCGGCTCGCGCAGCGTTTCGAATAGCGCCGGCTCGCGCTGCAGCACGGGGATGCTCGCGAACGTCATGGTGAGCGGGCAGAGCGAACCCGATTCGAGCTGGGCGTGCAGGAAGTAGCCCGCGCAGCGCGCGGCCATCGCACCGGGGCGCGGGTCCGAGTAGGGCAGCGCGTGCAGCCCCTGCGCGCGCAGCAGCGCCAGCAGTGCGTGCCAGGCCGGATGGAATTCGATCTCGTCGATGCGCTCGCCGCGCGGACTGTGCGTGTGCAGTTCGGGCTCGTGGCGGTTGGCGAGATCGGCGAGCGCGAGCGTTTCGGCTTTGCCCAGCGCCTCGCCGTGGCGCGTCAGGGTTTCGCGGTGCCAGTCCGCGCCTGCGCGCGCGAGCGCCTCGCCGAGCGCGGCGTCGGTGGTGAAGAGGTTGTAGTCGGCAAGCGGCGGCGCCTGGTTCGTGACCTCGTGGGTCGTGCCGGGGCGATGCGTGACGTCCGTCGAGTTCATCTGCTTGTCTCCTGTCGACCAGAGCTAATGCTTTAGCACTGACTCTGGCTCCATGCAAAGCGGTCTCCGGTCCCATGCCAGGCTTGCCGCGACGTGCTTCGCGCGCGGCCGTGCATGTTGTGTGCGTTGTCGTGACGGGGAGGCGGCGTGCGCAGCGGCTGCTCCGTGCGAAGCGTCCGTGAAGCGAGGGACTCCTGTGCGCTCCAGCGCTCCCTGTGCTGCCTGCTGGAACCTTTCCATTTTCAGCTCTGACGGCTGAACCGCCTTACATCATAGGCGGCGATCCGGTGCCAGGATTAGAGGGGACGCTCTGACATAAAAGCTGACCCTGGCATCGGACGCTTCCTACAATGCGCGATTAAAGCCGGAAGCGAACGAGCGTGCACATAGCATGCCACGACAGGAGACTGGAGGCGATGCAATACGATTACATCATCGTAGGCGGCGGCTCGGGCGGCGCGTCGCTGGCGGGGCGTCTCGCCGAACGCTGCCCCGGCGCGAGCATCGCGCTCGTCGAAGCCGGCCCGCATACGGCGCGCAATCCGTTCGTCAACATGCCGCTGGGTGTCGCCGCGCTCGTGCCGTTCCGCACGAGAAACAACTACGCCTACGAGACCGTGCCGCAGCCGGGGCTCGCCGGCCGGCGCGGCTACCAGCCGCGCGGCCGCGGCTTCGGCGGCTCGAGCGCCATCAACGCGATGATCTACACGCGCGGCCATCCGCTCGACTATGACGAATGGGCACAGCTCGGCTGCACGGGCTGGGCGTGGCGCGACGTGCTGCCGTACTTCCTTCGCGCCGAGGACAACGAGCGCGGCGCGAGTGCCTGGCATGGCGCGGGCGGGCCGCTCGCCGTGGCCGACCTGCGCGAGCGCAATCCCGTGGCCGCACGCTTTGTCGCTGCCGCGTGCGAGGCGGGCTTCCGCCTCAACGACGACTTCAACGGCGAGGAGCAGGAGGGCGTCGGCTTCTATCAGGTGACGCAGCGCGGCGGCGAACGCTGCACGGTGGCGCGCGCTTACCTGTATGACGGGGCACGCACACGCAAGCGGCCGAATCTGCATCTGATCGCGAACGCGACGGTGCTGCGCGTGACATTCGATGGTGCGCGCGCGAGCGGCGTGGAGCTTGCGCGCGGCGGCGCGATCGAGACGCTGCGGGCGCGCGCCGAAGTGATACTCGCGGCGGGCGCCTTCAACTCGCCGCAACTGCTGATGTGCTCGGGCATCGGCCCGGCCGACGAGCTGCGCGCGCTCGGCATACCCGTGCGCCACGACGCGCCCGATGTCGGGCGCAACCTGATCGACCACATCGATTTCACCTTCAACAAGCGCGTGCATTCGAGCGATACCGTGGGCTACTCGTTGCGCGGCGCGGCGCGCATGACCGCGGGCCTCGTGCGCTATCTGTCCGGGCGGCGCGGCATGCTCACGACGAACGTCGCGGAGGCGGGCGGCTTCCTGAAGAGCCGCCCGGAACTCGACCGGCCCGATCTGCAGCTGCACTTCTGCACGGCGCTCGTCGACGATCACAGCCGCCGCCTGCACTGGGGCCACGGCTACTCGCTGCACGTGTGCGTGCTGCGCCCGGCAAGCCGCGGCACCGTCACGCTCGCGAGCGCCGACGCGCGCGTGGCGCCCGTGATCGACCCGCGCTTTCTATCCGATCCGCGCGATCTCGACGCGCTCGCCAATGGCGCGCGCATTGCGCGGCGCATACTCGACGCGCCCGCGCTCGCGCAACTGGGCGGCAGCGAGATTTGCACCGATCGCGATCAGAGCGACGCGCAACTGCGCGAGACGATCGCCCGCCATGCCGACACGATCTATCACCCCGTCGCGACCTGCCGCATGGGCGGCGACGCACGCTCGGTCGTCGATCCGCGCTTGCGCGTGCGCGGCGTGGAGGGGCTGCGCGTCGCCGACGCCTCGGTCATGCCGACGCTCATCGGCGGCAACACGAATGCGCCGAGCGTGATGATCGGCGAGCGCGCCGCCGACTTCATCGTGCGCACGAGACATGCGTGCGATGCGGATCTTCAGCACGTCATGGTCTGACGCATCGCTGCGCTTTTTTGCGGCTTCTCTCACTGCCTCGTCACGCCGCTTCAGGACGGTTCCCCTGGGCGCTTCTCCCACCCCGGCGGATGCACGAAGTCGTCGAGGAACGTGAAAGGCTTGCCGTACTCCGAGCGCGCGACTTCGAGCCATGCGCGCGCCGCGTGCGAGAGATAGCCGCTGCGCTTCCAGCCGATCGCCATGTCCCAGGTGATCTGCGGCTCGCTCACGGGCAGGCAGGTGAAACGCTCGGCGTCGAGCCGCCGCACATACGGCGCGGGCAAGAGCGCGATGCCCAGGCCCGCTAGCACGAGCGCGGCCATCAGGTCCCAGTGGCCGCTGCGTCCCACCACCTGCGGCACGAAGCCGGCCGTGCGGCACGCGTTGAGCACGACATCGTTGAGTGCGAGGCTCTCTCCGTAGAACACGAACGGCTCGCCAGCCAGCTCCGCGAGCGGCACGGCGAGCTTGTTGTCCCAGCGCGAGCCGCGCCGCGCCACGAGCCAGAGCAGCTCGTGCGAGATCGGCAAGACGTCGATGAGCGCGGGATCCACGGGCAGCAGCACGCCGCCCAGCTCCAGTTCGCCCGAGATCAGCGCGGCCTCGATCGCGCGCGAGCCCTGCTCGAAGAGCTTGAGTTCGATCTTCGGATAGCGCTGGCGGAACGTCGCGATGGCCGGCGTGAAGAGCGAGCCGCCCATCGGCGGAATGCCGATGGTGAGTTCGCCGCGCCCGAGCGTGCCCAGATCGGCAAGCTCGGCCTGCAGCTGTGCCTGCGCGGCGAGCACGTCCTGGCCGCGCTGGTAGACGATGCGCCCGGCGTCGGTCAGCACCATCTGGCGCGCGTCCCGGAGGAGCAGTTGCGTGCCGGTCTCGTCTTCGAGCGCCTTCACCATCTTGCTGATGGTCGGCTGCGTGACGTGCAGTTTTTCGGCCGCGGCGGTGAAGCTCTGTTGCCGCACCACCTCGATGAAATAGCGAAGCGCGCGCAGTTCCACGATCGGGACTCCACAAATGTGCAGGAAGAACGCTCAGCCGGGTGCTGAGTTGGTGCATTCCAATATGGAATGTAGCAGATGATCTTAAGTCATTATGTTTATGCTGCGCTGCACCCTATACTGACTTTCATTCCAGTGTCACTTAGGGTTTGCCATGACTGCTCCGAACACGACCGCGAAAGTCCCGGAAAGCGCCGCTCGCAATGTGGACGGCATGGCGAGCCTTGGCCGACGCATCGGCCGCATCACGGCGCAGTCGGCGCTGCTGGCGGGCGTCTGGTATGCCGCCGACGCCC
>DATBXG010000903.1:0-14590 GCA_036514415.1 Paraburkholderia sp. | reverse complement strand
TGCACCGCGCGATTGCCGCGCCGCTCGAGAACGTGCAGGGGGCGCTCCAGTGCATTGCGGGCGGCGACCTGACCGCGCGGCTCGAGGCGCGCTCCAGCGACGAAATGGGCCGCCTCGTGGCGAGCCTCAAGGCCATGCAGGAAGCGCTCGCGCAAACGGTGCGCAAGGTCACCCACAGCTCCGAGTCCATTTCCACGGCGACGCGCCAGATTGCCGCCGGCAACGACGACCTTTCGCAGCGCACCGAAGAGCAGGCCGCCTCGCTTCAGGAAACGGCCGCGAGCATGGAGCAGCTCACCGCCACGGTCAAGCAGAACGCCGAGAACGCGCGCAGCGCGCAGACGCTCGCCAACAGTGCGCAGGAAGTCGCCGATCGCGGCGCGCAGGTCGTGAGCAACGCGGTGCAGACGATGGTGCGCATAGACGGCAGCTCGCAGAAGATCGCGGATATCACCGGCATCATCGAGGGCATTGCTTTCCAGACCAACATTCTCGCGCTCAACGCCGCGGTGGAAGCCGCGCGTGCGGGCGAACAGGGCCGCGGCTTCGCCGTGGTCGCGAGCGAAGTGCGCTCGCTCGCGCAGCGCTCAGCCGCCGCGGCGAAAGAGATCAAGACGCTGATTGCCGAATCGGTCGAGCACGTGTCCTCGGGCTCGCAGTACGTGCGCTCGGCCGGCGAGACGATGAACGAGATCGGCGAGTCGATCGGCCGCGTGACGACGATCATGCACGAGATCGCGAACGCTTCGGAAGAGCAGCGCGACGGCATCGAGCAGGTGAATCTCGCCGTTTCGCAGATGGACCAGGTCTCGCAGCAGAACGCCGCGCTGGTGGAAGAAGCGGCCGCGGCCGCCATGGCGCTCAGCGAGCAGGCCGACTCGTTGCGCGAAGCCGTCGGGGCGTTCAGGCTCGCGCACTGAACGCATGCAAGGCACCTGAGATGGGGAGGCGCTGCCGGCGAACCGGCCGCCTCCGTTAGCCGCGTTCAGCAGGAACATTCCATGAACGCGGGAAAGCGTTCATCGCCATCCGCCGGTTCCTTCAGGCCGACCTTGCACTTGCCCATACCGGCCATTCATACCGCGTTTCCCTCAGCCCCGCACGCGCCAGCTCCCGCGCGAGGCCCGATGTATCGAAGTCTCTGGCTTTCTTCGCGCCAGCCGCGCAGCCTCGCTTTTCAAGCCGTTCGGCCAGCAGCCAGCAAAACGCGTCCAGCGCCGCGGTGCCGTGCATGACAGCGAACTCCTGCAGCACTTCCTGCACGCCGGCTTCCTGCGTCGCCGCGGAAAGCATGCTGGCGATATGCGACGCGCCGCGCGCGAGTTCGAGCGCATACGCCGATTCGTAGTAGTACAGGCCGCCCTGGCGCGCCTTTTTCAGGTACTTTTTCATTATTCCCCCGTAGGCCTGGATCTCGCAGGCGCCTGCATCTTTGCAGGTGACCTATGACGGGGCAATGAATCGATGTGCCTGACGGCGCAATCTGTCACTTTGTCTCAAAAAGTTGTTGTTTTGTCTCACACGACGATTGCACGAACCCCGCGGCCCGTGCTCAGCGCATCAAGGCCATCCAGTAGCGCCAGTCGTCCGCTGCGGCCTCGTCCGCCTGCGCGGCGTTGCCATCCATCGCCAGCATGCGTACCGCCCTCGGCGAGAGGCCAATCGAGCGGCGGAACGCGCGCGTGAAGTTGGCGGCGTCGGCGAAACCATATGCGGCGGCAATGTCCGCGATCGACATGCTCCGGCGCGCCGGGTCGGCGAGCATTTCACGGCAGCGCCGCAAGCGCCGCTCGCGCACGTAGGTCGCGAAACCGCCCTCCTGCTCGAAGAGCCGGTAGAGCGTGGCCCGCGATATTCCGAACGCTTGCCCGACCTGCTCGACGCTCAGTTGCGGGTCGCTCAGGCGCTTCTCCACGTAGCGGCAAATCGACACGAACGCACACTGCTGAACCGCCGGCATGTGTTCCGGGCTCACGCTCGCGTTGAGCGCGGAAGCGGCAAGCTGAAGCGTTGCCGGCATGACGGCCTGAGCGTTCGCGAGCGTCATCTGCGGCGCGTGGCGATAAAGCGCGCCCAGATGCTCGCGCAGCAGTGCGACCGTGGGATCGTTGCCGCGAATCACGCGCATGCTCTGCTGGTCCGGCGCGTTCAGCAGCGGCGCGAGCAGACGCCGCGGCACCGCCAGGTTCAGAAAATCGCTGCGCGTGGTTTCGGTCGCGAGCGCCTGGGCGGCATCCACGATAAACATGTCGCCCGGCTGCGTGCACGCTTCGGGGCCGCCGTCGCGCACGCGGCACTGGCCGCCTAGATAGAACTGCAAAACGTATTGATCGTGGCCGTCGCGTCCGATCTTCGCGTTCGAGCGATCGTAGCGCTGCGCGCCCGTGTGTATCGCCCCCAGCACCACGTCGCCGAACAGATATCCACTCACGGTGGACCCAAAGCCGACGTCGCGCGCCTCGGCGGTCTGCGTGTCGAAGATGACGCTCACCGCCTCCCGCCACGCGGAAAACTGCTGGTCCCGCGGCAAGACGCCCGTATCGAATTCGGAGTGCGGCAGAGAGATCTGCGTTTGGCTCATGGGCCACCCCTTTGGCAAAACGGCTTCTGGATTGGGAATCCTCTACTCGATTACTGCGGTATCGGTTGCGCGCGCCAAATCTTTAGGGGTCACGTTCGTTCAAACGTTTGCCCCTCGCTCACGCGCGCACCACCGTCACACCCGCCGCCTCGATCGGCTGGGTGAGCTTCGCGTCCGTCGAGCGCTCGACCACGACGGTCTGCGCCATGCCGATCGGACCGATGCAGTACGGCGACGCCGCGTTGAGCTTCGCGGCCGAGGCCAGAACGACCGTTTCCGCGGCGCGCGCTGCCAGTGCGCGCTTCACGTACGACTCCTCGAAGTCGCCGGTGCTGAGCCCCGCTTGTGCATGCACGCCGGTCACGCCCATGAAGTACAGGTCCGCGTGGATATGCGCGATCGCCTCGACGGCCGCCGCGCCGACCGTGACCACCGAATGCTTGTAGAGCTTGCCGCCGATCAGCACGACCTCGATGGCCGGATGCTCCGCCAACGCGACTGCAATGCCGGGGCTGTGCGTCACGATCGTCGCCCGCAGATCGCCGGGCAGGCATTCGACCAGCAGGGCCGAGGTCGTCCCGCCGTCGACGATCACGACCTGCCCCGGTTCGATCATGTCCGCGGCCTTTTGCGCGATGCGCCGCTTGGCCGCCACCTCCATGCCGCGGCGCTGGGCGATGGGCGCCACCGCCGGCGAAGCCGGCAACGCGCCGCCATGCACGCGCTGCAGCAGGCCTTCCGCGGCCAGTTCGCGCAAATCGCGCCGCACCGTGTCCTCGGAAACGCCGAACTTTGCGCTCAGTTCGCCGGCGAGCACCTGGCCGTCGCGCTTGAGCGCGTCGAGGATGGCTTTCTTTCTCTGATCTGTGAGCATCGGCTGTGGCTCGGATGATTGCACGAATTTTCTTGATTTTGCACGAAACTGCACGATACCATGAATGCCAGATGCCGAAGGAGGAACGACATGACTGCAACCCAGGACCGCGTGCGAATGATCGAAACCACCGTGCTGTCCGACGACTGGTATGTGCTCAGGAAGGTGACGTTCGACTTCCTGCGCAGCAACGGCACGTGGCAACGCCAGAGCCGGGAAACCTACGACCGCGGCAACGGCGCGACCATCCTGCTACACGACCCGAAGAGCGGCAACGTCGTGCTCACGCGGCAATTTCGCATGCCGACGTTCGTCAATGGACACGACGGCATGATGATCGAGGCGCCGGGCGGCCTGCTAGACGACGCCGCGCCCGACGAGCGCATTCGCGCCGAAGTCGAGGAAGAGACCGGCTACCGTGTGCGCAAGCTGCGCAAGGTGTTCGAGGCGTACATGAGCCCGGGCTCGGTGACCGAAAAGCTGCACTTCTACCTGGGCGAATACGATCCCGCCGAGCGGCCCGGCGCGGGCGGCGGCGTGGAGGAAGAAGGCGAGGATCTGGAAGTCGTCGAGGTGCCGCTGGATGAAGCGCTGAAGATGATCGAGCGCGGCGAGATCGTGGACGGCAAGACGATCATGCTGCTCCAGCACGCCGCGCTGTGCGGGCTCGCGCGGTAACATAGGTCTCTTCGCCCGCTTTCACTTCTTCACGCCGAACGCTCATGTACATCGTTTCGCTGATCTATACCGCTACGCTCGAACGCATCGACGACGCCCTGCCCGCCCATCGCACGTACCTCGACGCGCAGTTCGAAGCCGGCAACTTCATCGCCGCCGGTCCGAAAATGCCGCGTGACGGCGGCGTGGTGATTGCCTCGCACATGCCGCGCGAGCGGCTCGACGCGCTGCTCGCCGCCGATCCCTTCGCGCAGCAAGGGCTCGCCACCTACGAGGTCACGGAATTCAAGGCGACGCGGCTCGCGCCCGGCCTCAATCTGCCGCGGCCCGAAACGCCATGAGCGAAGCCGATCCGTGCTGGTCAGTTCGGTGAGCCCACAACCGGCGCCACCATGCCCGACCACACGATTTCCAGCTCCACGGCGATGGATCGCGCGAGCCCGTCGAGCCCCGGAAACAGCGACGCATTCGTGATGTTCATGCGGTAGAGCCACTTCATCGCGTCCATGCGGATGCGCTCGGGCAGCACGATCTTGTGCAGCAGTTCCTCGGGGCTCTCATAGCCTTCCAGAATTGCCTGCAAGGGCTTGTCGATCACGCCCGGCACGACGAACGTGCCCGATTGCGCGACGAGCCGGTCGTCCATCTCCGTGGGCTCGCCCGACCAGAGAATTTCGTTCGTGTTGCTAAAGAAGTAGCGTTCGAAGTTGTCGTGCACGCGCGGGTCGATCACGTCGCGCGTGAGCGTGGGGTTGTGTCTGGGCAGCGCGCGGCTGTTCCAGAGCGCGGGCGTGTTCAGCGCGTACACGGCGGCGTCGCCGGTTGCGCGTTCGAGCGCGAAAAAGGCCGCGACGAACGGGCTCTTCGTGAAATCGAGCAGCCGCGTGGGGGCGCCATGGTGCTGCATGAGCGCGAGACAGCGCAGGTCGTCCTTGAGCAGATCAGGATGCGCGAGAAAGTTGTGCGCCTTGCGGCGAAACACGCGAATGGCGCGCTCCTCGCGCTGGCGCCATTGCAGCCGGTCGCCCACGTAGTCGCGCATATAACGCGTGAGCGAGCTTTCGAGGTGCCACTGCGCGTTCAGCTGACCGCGAAAGGCCCAGCCGTCGAGCTGCGTCGTGAGCGCCATGAACTGCTGCCAGTCTGTGAGTACCGTGGTCTGCATCGTCGTTGCGGGTGAGTTGACGTTGGCGTTTCCGGTTTGCGCTCGCGTCGCGCGCGGGTCCCGGCCTGGGGCCGCGTGAAGCGGGCGCCCCGCGGAACACGCTAGCACACTGACGATGACAACATCACGAAGCCTTTCGCCCGCTCCTCAGGCAAACTCACGCGAACTCACGTGAACGCACGCAGCATCGCGATCTGCTCGCGCCAGCGCGCCAGCACGCGCTCGGGCTCGTAGAGCCGGAACGTCACGCCGCTCAGCACCTCGGCATATTTCGCGCGATGCTCGGTGACGGATTCGATTTCCACGCGAAACACGCTCAGTTCGAGCGACGTCTGCCGCTGCGCCAGTGCATGCGCCCGCGCGCGAATTTCCAGCAGCGCGCCGTCATGCACGAGCGAGAGCGTGAGGCGGCCGTCGCGCGCGAGGTTGCGGGTGGTGTTCGAGTCCGGCCAGATCGCGATGAGCAGCGTGGCGGCGTTCACGGCCAGGATTTCGCCCGCGCTCAGTTGCGCGGCGTGCGGCCAGCCGTCCTCGCTCACCGTAGAAAGACGGACCGCGTCTGCCTGGCGCACTTCGAGGTGGTCACCGTCGAATTCGCGCACGATCGCTGCGGGCAGCTGTGCGGCCGATGCGGGCGGCATCGGCGCGGGGGCAGATTCATTGTCTTGCATGGGGCGTTTCCTTGCGTGCGTCGTGTCGGCTCAAATTGGACCGTAGCGCCGCGCCGAAGTCAAACCGCCCCGCTTTCGCTCGCTCAGCCCTTGGTCGCGCCGAACGTGAGGCCCGCCACGAAGTGCTTCTGCATCGCGAAGAACATCATCACCGAAGGCAGGGCAGCCAGGACCGAACCCGCGGAGACGAGGTTCCACGCCGTCGTCCACTGCCCCTTGAGGGCCGCCACGCCAACGGTGATCGGTGCGGCGTCGTCGCCCTGGGTCAGGCACAGCGCCCAGAAGTAGTCGTTCCACACGAACGTGAACACGAGAATGGCGAGCGCGGCCAGCGCCGGTCGAATGAGCGGCAGCACGATGCGCACGAACACGGTCCACTCGTTCGCCCCCTCGATGCGCGCGGCTTCGACGAGTTCGAACGGCAACTGCTTGATGAAGTTGCGCAGGAAGAGCGCGCAAAAGCCGGTCTGAAACGAAAGATGAAAGAGGATCAGCCCGCCCACGGTGTTGTAGAGCCCGAGCTTGAGCGTGAGATCGCGCACCGGAATCATCAGCACCTGGATCGGCACGAAGTTGCCCGCAACGAACGTCGCGAACAGCGCCGGATTGCCCGGGAAGCGGTAGATCGCGAGCGCGTAGCCCGCCAGCGCCGCGAGCGCGATCGCCCCGGCCACGGCGGGCAGCGTGATCTGCACGCTGTTCCAGAAGTAATGGAGCATCGGTGAAGTCGTGAGCGCATCGCGATAGTTCTCGACCATCGCGAAGTGCCTCGGAAAGCCCCAGTAGTTGCCTTCGCTCAGTTCATCGGTGGAGCGCACCGACGTCACGAGCACGGCGATGAGCGGCAGCAGCCAGATCACGAGCGCCACCGGCAGCGAGAGCTTGTACAGGCGGCGCGACGCGGGCTTCCATTTGTCGACCGGAATCGGGAACATGTGCGGCTCCTCGTAGCGGATTCAGTGCTCGCTGCGCAGCAGGCGGCGCAGGTGATAGACGATATAGAGCAGCATGATCGCGAACAGCACGACGGCGATCGCGGCCGAATAGCCGAGCCGGTAGTACTTGATTGCCTGGTCGTACATGTAGTACGCGAGCACCGTGGAGCTTTCGAACGGGCCGCCGCCCGTCATCACGGAGATGAGGTCGAAGCTGCGCAGCGCGCCGATGACCGTGACCACCACGGCCATGAACGTCACGGGCCGCAGTTGCGGCAGGATCACGTGCCACAGCATGGTCCAGCCCTTCGCGCCTTCCATGCGCGCGGCTTCGATCTGCTCGCTGTTGAGCGTGGTGAGCCCCGTGAGATAGAGGATCATGCAGTACGCGGTTTGCGGCCATAGCGCCGCGAAAATGATGCCGGGTGTGGCATAGCGCGCGTCGCCGAGCACGGGGATGCCGTGCCCCAGGATCATTGCGAGCAGCCCGAACGTGGGGTCGTAGAACCACGAATAGATGAGGCCGACCACCACGCCGGACAGCACGAACGGCGCGAAAAACAGTGACTTCACGATGCGGATGCCGCCGACGGCCTGGTTCAGGTACAGCGCGATCGCCAGGCCCATGGGCGGCGCGAGCAGGAACAGCACGAGCCAGATCACGTTGTTCCTGAGCGCCGTGTAGAACGTGGGCGACTGGAACAGCTCGATATAGTTAGCGAGGCCGATGAAGCTCGATTCGCTCATGCCGTCCCAGTTGTAGAGCGAGAGGCGCAGCGTGGAGAGGATCGGCCAGATCACGTAGACCGCGAACATGATGCACGCGGGCGCGAGAAAAAGGCACGCGGCGCGGCGCTGGCGGCGCGCCGTGGGCGAAGCGCGGCGGCGCGGTTGTATGCCCCGGCCGCTTGCGTGCGGTACGCCGCCGCTCGCGTCGCCCGGCGGCGCGGCGCCGTCCACGCGCTGCGCAACGGAGTGAGTCACTGCCTGTCTCACGGCAAAAACCTCCTGTCGATCCAGAGTTGGCGCTTTAGCGCCTACTCTGGTCCCATGCAAAGCTATCTGACCACCCAGCAGGCGGCGCAAGCACGCACCGCCCGCCTTCCCTTCGAACTGCTTACTTCTTGTAGATGCGCTGACGCGTCTGCTCGAGCTGCGCGAGAATCGCATCGAGCTTCGTCGGGTCGGCCACGAACTGCTGCATGCCCTTCATGCCTTCGTCGGCCATCTCCTTCGTCATGTCGCGATCATAGAACTGCGCAATGCCGCCCTTCGTGTTCGAAAGAATCTGGAAACCGATCTTCGAAATCGGGTCCTCGGGCTCCGCCGACTTGCTGTTGGCCGAAAGCGACCCGAGCCCCTTGGCGAGCTGCGAGCCGATCTCCGGCGTTTGCGTGAACGCCAGGAACACATGCGCGTCGGCCTTGTTCTTCGCCTTCCCCGGAATATGCAGCGATTCGACCGGACCATCTTCGGCGGTCGGCACGTTCGGGTCCATGATGGGGAACTGGAAGTAGCCCATTTGCTGCTTGACCGCCGGGCTGAAGCCGCCCGTGATGAAGGTGCCCATCAGCATCATGGCAGCCTTGCCCTGGAACAGGAACGGCTGGGCGGCGTCGAGATCGTAGGACAGCGAATTGGGAATGAAGTCGCCGTCGTCGAGCAGTTGCTTCCACGCGACGTACACCTTCTTCACGCGCGGATCGGTGTACGGCACTTCGCCCGCCATCAGCTTCTGGTGGAACGCGTTGCCGTTCAGGCGCAGGTCCAGATAGTCGAACCAGCCCGCCAGCGTCCAGGCGTCGCGCCCAGCCACGGCAATCGGGATAATGCCCGCGGCCTTGAGCTTCTTGTTGGCTTCGAGAAACTCATTCCACGTTTTCGGCTCGCTCTTGATGCCCGCCTTGTCGAACAGGTCCTTGCGGTAGAACATGCCCCACGAGTAGTAGACCGTGGGCGCGGCGTACTGCTTGCCCTGGAACGACGAGGCCTCCTTCGTCGAGGCGTACATGCTGTCCCAGTTGTTCTTCTTCCAGTCGTCCGAAAGGTCTTCGAAAAGGCCGCGCTTCGCGTAGTAGGCCATCCGCTCGCCGTCGTGCCAGTTCACGATGTCGGGCGGCGCGGTCGTGAGCCAGTTCGGCAGCTGCACCTTGTAGGCTTCCTCGTCGACGAACGACACCTTCACGTCGGTGCCCGGGTGCGCTTTCTTGAACTCGTCGACCACCTGTTCCCACACGGCGCGCTGGCTCGCGCCCTTGTAGGCGATGTTCATGGTGAGCGTGCCGGCCTGCGCGGCGCCCGCGAATGTGCCTGCAAGCGCGCCCGCCGCCAGCGTTGCAGCAACGAGCAGGGTACGTGGTCTGAAGGTTTTGCCGATCATGCGTGTCTCCTTGGTTATACGTCGTTGTCGGTGCTGCATCCGGAAGGCATTGCGCAATGGGTTCATGCCAGGGTCATCAAACGCTCACGACGAGCGGTAGGCGCTCACGCCCTGCGCTTCTATCGTACGCGAGCCGATCACGAATGCCTCGTCGGGAATGTCCGCAGAGAGCGTGTGCGTGCCCGGCCCGTAGTTGAACACCCAGGTGAAGCCGCCGCGCCGGCTCACGCGTATCGCGTCGCCAGGCGGCTGCGGCGCGAGGCCGGCTTCGCGCGCGGCGCGCGCAAAGACCGCCTGCGTGGTCGCCTCGTCGAACAGGCTCGCGAGGTAATGGACCGCGCCGCTCTTCACATAAGCGGGATGGCCGTCGCTGAACGTCGCGCGAACCTCCGGCACGGCCCATTCGTTGTCGCCCGCGATCGTCACGAAGGCGCCGAGTTCGATCAGGTCGCGCCAGTGGCGCGCATGGCCTTCGTGCTCGCCAGCACCATCGAACTTCACCGGCTCGCTGATGTTCGGCCGCAACGACTCCACGCGCCACACGCGCAGCGGCAGCAGCGCCGCCAGCGGCCCCGGCGGCAGGTTGGCCGGAATCTGCAGATCGACGGTCTTCGAGCCCGTGCGCGGCCCGATCACGACCTGCGCGCCCGACGCCGCGAGACGCTGCGCGAAGTCGTCGGGCACGATGGGCAGCGGCGGCACGACGATGAGCCGGTAGCCGTCGAGCGGCGCGTGCGCCGACACGATATCGACGTCGAAGCCCAGCGCGCGCAGCGCCGAGTAGTACTCCACGGCGAAGCGCGGATAGTGGAAATCCGCCCCTTGCGGATGAATCTCGAAGAGCCACTTCGCCTCGTAGTCGAACACGAGCGCAACGGGCGTCTTCACGTCGAAGTCGCGGTCCGCCTTCGCCGCCGCGAGCACCGCCTCGATTTCCTCGGCCACGCGCGCCGCCTCCACGCTGCCGATATCGGGCCGGTCATCGGGCGTGTTCAGGCCCGCGTGCATCTGCTCCTGTGCGAACGGCGCCTGGCGCCAGCGGAAATACGACACGCAGCCCGCGCCGTGCGCGAACGCCTCCCAGCTCCAGAGGCGCACCATGCCCGGCAGCGGCGCGGGGTTCCAGTGCGCCCAGTTCACGGGGCCGGGCTGCTGCTCCATGACCCAGAACGGCAGCTTCGACATGCCGCGATACACGTCGTGATTGAACGAGGCGAAGTCCGGGTGGCCCGTGCGCAGATAGCGCGCCTTCACGTCGGGCTCGAACCACTGCTGGTCGAGTGCGCCGAGCGGATAGCTGTCCCAGGCCGCGACATCGAGATCGGCAGCGACCTTGTAGTGATCGAACTCCAGGAAGAGCTGCATGAAGTTGTGCGCGATGGGCCGGCCCGGCGAATGCGCACGCAAAATGTCCACCTGCATGCGGTTGTAGCGCTGCACCTCGTCGGAGGCGAAACGCTGGTAGTCGAGCCGCTGCGACGGATGCGCTTCGGTCACGGTGCCGGCGGGCGCGTCGATCTCGTCGAAGCTGCGGTACTCCATGCTCCAGAACACGGTGCCCCACGCTGTGTTGAGCGCCTCGACGCTGCCGTAGCGCGCCTTGAGCCATTCGCGAAAGCGCCGCACGGCCGCCGGCGAGTAGCTGACCACGGTTTGATGGCAGCCGTACTCGTTGTCGGTTTGCCAGTACGCGACGGCGGGATGCTGGCCGTAGCGCGCGGCGACCGCCTCGCAAATGCGCCGCGAAGCCTCGAAATACGCGGGCGACGAAAAGTCGTAGTGCCGCCGCGAGCCGAACCCGCGCACGCGGCCGTCGGCGCCCACGGGGAGAATGTCGGGATGCTGGTCGATCAGCCACTTGGGCGGCGTGGCCGTGGGCGTGCACATGACCACCTGCAGGCCCGCCGCGCCGAGCGTGTCGATCGCGCGATCGAGCCAGCCCCAATTGAATTCGCCCGGCGAGGGCTCGATGCGGCTCCACGCGAACTCGCCGATCCGCACCTGCGCGATGCCGAGCGCCTTCATCCGCGCGGCGTCGTCTTTCCACATGGCCTCCGGCCAGTGCTCCGGGTAATAGCAGACTCCAAGACGCATCCCTGTCCCCTCGTTCGCGGTTCTCATTCTGTTCTCATGCGGCTTGATCGACGGTGGCGAGCGGGGCGACGGCAAAGCCGTCCTCCGCAAACAGATGGCAGGCGTTCGCGCTCGCACGGAACTGCGCGGTGTCGCCGCTTTGCAGACGCGCGTCGCCAGGTGCCTTGGCGATGAGCACGGCGCCGCCCGGCTGATCGACGTGCACATAGCTGTGCTCGCCCAGCTCCTCGACCAGCGTAATGGCGCGCGCAATCGTCAAGGTATCCTGAGCATCTTTCGACACCTTCGATGAGGCGCCACCGTCCACGAGTTCGAGATGCTCGGGGCGCACGCCGAAGGTAACCGGCGCGCCCGCGGCAAGCCGCGCGCCCTGCACCGGCAGCCGCACCGTTTCGCCGCTCGAGTCGAGCGTGACGCTCACGCCGTTCGCCTCGATGGCCGCCACACGCGCCGGCAGGAAGTTCATCCGCGGCGAGCCGATGAAGCCCGCCACGAAGCGGCTCGCCGGGCGGTGATAAAGCTCGAGCGGCGCGCCCACCTGCGCGATGCTGCCATGTCGTTCGGTATCCTTACCGCTGTGCAGCAAGACGATCTTGTCGGCGAGCGTCATCGCCTCGATCTGGTCGTGCGTCACGTACACCACGCTCGCCTGCTCGAACTGGCGATGCAGACGCGCGATCTCGATGCGCGTCTGGCCGCGCAGCGTCGCGTCGAGATTGGAAAGCGGCTCGTCGAACAGGAACACGCCGGGCTCGCGCACGATCGCGCGGCCAATCGCGACGCGCTGCCGCTGCCCGCCCGACAGCGCCTTGGGGTGACGCTCGAGCAGCGCTTCGAGCTGAAGAATGCGTGCGGCTTCGCGCACCTTGCGGTCGATCTCGGCCTTCGGCGTCTTTGCGAGCTTCAGGCCGAACGCCATGTTCTCGTACACGGTCATGTGCGGGAACAGCGCGTAGCTCTGAAACACCATGGCCACGCCGCGCTGCGCGGCGGGCACGTCGTTCACGAGCTTGCCGCCGATCGAGATATCGCCGTCGGTCACGTCTTCCAGGCCTGCGATCATGCGCAGCAGCGTGGACTTGCCGCAGCCCGAAGGGCCGAGGAAAACGCAGAACTCGTTCCTGCCGATTTCCAGATCGACGTTGCGAATCACCGGCGCATTCTCGCCGTATGCCTTCTGAACGCCGCGTAACGAAATGCTCGCCATCGTCCCGTCTCCATGTTCTAATCAGCACGAAACGGAGATTAAGCGCTTAATCAGCAGCCGTTAAAAAAGCGATCGCCGTAGCGATCCTGGCTGCGTTGTCTCCGGTAATCGTTTTGATTGTCGGGCCAATGTTGCAGGGCCCGTCACAATCATGCAAATGTTGAATGGCCTTCCCATATTTTGAGATCGCATGGCGACCCTGAACGAAGTCGCGCACCGCGCCGGCGTCACGCCGGCCACCGTCTCGAACGTATTGCGCCACCGCGGGCGCGTGGGCGAGGCCACGCGCCAACGCGTGCTCGAAGCGATCGAGGCGCTCGGCTACCGCCCGCACCTTTCCGCCCGCGCGCTCGCCGAGGGCCGCCCGCCGACCATCGCGCTCATGGTGTCGAGCATCGCGAACCCGTTCTACCCGGAGTTCGCGCTCGCCGTCGAGAATGCACTGCGGCGCAGCGGCCGATTCCTCATCATCTGCAACACCGACGGCGATCCGCAAAAGGGCCGCGCTTACCTCGAACAGATTGCGGGCACACTCTCGGCCGGCGTGCTCGTGATGAACGCGAACCTCGACTTTGCCGACCTGCGCGCCACCGTGCGGCGCGGCGCGCCCGTGGTGCTGTGCATGTGGGAGCGGCCGCTCGATCCGCCCGGCCTGCCCTGCGTGGCCGTGGACTTTCGCCTTGCGGGCGAGCTTGCCGCGCAGCATCTGCTGACGCTTGGGCACCGGCGCATTGGCGCGATCGTCGGCAGCAAGGTTTCCGGCATTCACGCGGCGCGCCATGACGGCTTCGTCGCGGCCATGCAGGCGGCCGGGCTGGACGGCGCCGCCGCGCCCGTGCGCTACGCGCCGGATACCACGCAAGGCGGCTATGCGGCCGCGAGCGAGCTGCTTGCGCGGCATCCTGACCTCACCGCAATCTTCGCGACCAATGATCTGCCCGCGCTCGGCGCGATGCAGGCCGCCGCCGATCTCGGGCTCGACGTGCCGCGCGAGCTTTCCGTGGTCGGCATCACCGACATTCAGCTTGCGCGCGAGTCGCGGCCCGCGCTCACGACCGTTGCGGTCGCAACGATCGAGGCGGCGGAGCTGGCCGTCGAGTTGCTGACCGAGCTGGTCGAAACGCCGGATTCGGCCACCGGCATGGCTGCGCGCGTGTGCGTGGTCCCGGCGCCGCGGCTGGTCGTGCGGGCTTCGACGGCGGCGCCGCGAGCGAAAGCATAACGAAAGAATTAGCATAACAAATTCCACCCAGCGCAAAGAACCCATACGCAAACGTTAAGGTTCCCTCCAAACCATCCGTTAAACACGATGGCGCTGCACCTATGCACCGCCACGAGAAAACAAATCGAAGATGGCTGGAGAAAAACGAACGTGAAGCGAACAACGTTGAATCAGAAGGCCTGGGGCATCGTCGGGCTGCTGTGGATCTCGCTCGTCGTCATGGTGGTGGCCAACGCCTTCATGACGCGCTCGGGCATGGTGACGGACCGCAAGAACCTGGTCGAACAGGAGACGCAAACCGCATCGGGCGTGGTCACGTACTACCAGAAGGAAGCGGCCGCCGGCCACATGAGCGCCGACGACGCGAAGCGCCTCGCCATCGCCACGCTGCGCAGCATGCGCTACGGCGACGATCAGAGCGGCTACTTCGGCATTTACGACAGCAACGCCATGGCGCTGCTCGTGCCGCCCAAGCCCGAGATGGAAGGCAAGAGCCAGGCGAACACGACGGACCCGCGCGGCACGCATGTGGCGCTCGAGATCGTCAAAAGCTCGTCCACCGGTGGCGACGGCTACAGCAGCTACTGGTGGCCAAAGCCCGGCAAGAGCGCTCCGGTCGAAAAGATCACGTATTCCGTCCTCGTGCAGGGCTGGGACTGGCACCTCTTCACCGGCATCTATACCGACGATATCGACGACGCCTTCCGCAGCGCGCTGATCAGCAACCTCGTGCTCGTGACGCTGATCGGCGCGGCCGTGACGCTCGGCCTCATGTGGCTCATC
>DATBXG010000902.1:0-7326 GCA_036514415.1 Paraburkholderia sp. | reverse complement strand
TTAAACGCTGAGCGCCGTCGAAAGCGCGATCGCGTCCGTCCAGCCGAGCCACTGGCTCAGATGGTCCGAGATCGATTGCCGGGGTTCGGGCACCTCGGCGTCGCCGAAGCGGGCGAGCAAGCGCACGAGCGTCGGGCCGCTCAACGCGAGGCGTTGCGGGGCTAGCACTTTTTCACCTGGGCAAAAAACCCGCTAGTTTACACGCCCGCGAGGGCGCGGCCGGCATCGGCGGTCTGCCGGGCGCGAGAACCGGGGCGTGCAGCAGGCGTTCTCGCGGGCGCGAGGCCGCGCCGCGCGGGGGCTTCAGCGATTTCAGGCCTTGCCGTCCCCGGCCAGGATCTGCAGGATCGCCTGCTCGAAGGTTTCGACGGGCTGGCCGCCGCTCACCAGGTACTGCTCGTTGAAGATGATCGCCGGCACCGACTGGATGCCCGCCGCCTGGTACTCGTGCTCTTCGGCGCGCACCTCGTCGGCGTACCGGCCGCTCTCCAGGACCTCGCGCGCCTCATCCGCGTCGAGACCCACGGACTGCGCCGCCGCGACGAGCGCCGCGTGGTCGCTCGTGTCCTTGCCTTCGCCGTGATAGGCGCGCAGCAGCGCGAGCTTGAGCGGCATCTGCTTGCCCTCGATGCCGGCCCAGTGCAGCAGGCGATGCGCGTCGAAGGTGTTGTAGATGCGCTCGCGCGGGCCGAACGCGAAGCCGACGCTCGCGCCGCGCTCGCGGATCATGGCCTGCGTCTCGGCGATCTGTTCGGGCGTGCGGCCGTACTTCTGGCCGAGATACTCGACCACGGACTCGCCGCCCGGGCCCATCTGCGGATTGAGCTCGAAGGGATGCACGACGATCTGGGCGTCGACGCGCTCGCGCAGACGTTCGAGCGCGAGATTGAGCGACGAGAGGCCGATTGCGCACCACGGGCATGCGATATCGGAGACGAAGTCGATTCTGATCGATGGTTTCATGGCTTTCCTGATACGGTTGAACGGCGGCGCTGCGCATCGAGGCTGCGCAATCGGCGTGCGCGCCTCGCTGCGGTTTCGCCGGCTTATTCGTCCATCATGCGGGCCCGGACCTTCTTGCCCTTGACCTTGCCCGCATTGAGCTTGCGCAGCGCGTCGCGTGCGATGCTGCGCTCCACGGCCACGTAGGTCGAGAAGTCGGTCACGTTGATCTTGCCGATCTGCGAGCCGCTGAAGCCCGCTTCGCCGGTGAGCGCGCCCAGCACGTCGCCGGGGCGGATTTTGTCCTTCTTGCCGCCCAGGATCTGCAGCGTTTCCATGGGCGGCAGCAGCGGCTCGTTGCTGGCGGGCTTCAGTTCCGCGAGCGGGCTCCATTCGACTTCGCGCTTGAGCGCCTGCTCGATGCCGCCCACGCGGCCCATCTCGTCCATGCTCGCGAGGCTGAGCGCCCAGCCGTCCTGATCGGCGCGGCCCGTGCGGCCGATGCGGTGCACGTACACCTCGGGGTCGGGCGTGACGTCCACGTTGATCACGGCTTCGAGCTGCGCGATGTCGAGGCCGCGCGCGGCCACGTCGGTTGCGACGAGCACCGAGCAGCTGCGGTTGGCGAACTGGATCAGCACCTGGTCGCGCTCGCGCTGGTCGAGCTCGCCGTGCAGCGCGAGCGCGTGGAAGCCCTGCGCGCGCAGCACGTCGAGCAGGTCGCGGCATTGCTGCTTCGTGTTGCAGAACGCGAGCGTGCTCACGGGGCGATAGTGATTGAGCAGCATGCCCACGGCGTGCAGGCGCTCGTCTTCCGTGACTTCGTAGAAGCGCTGGCGGATCTTGCTGTCGTCGTGATGCTCTTCGAGCTTCACTTCCTTCGGATTGCGAAGGAACTGCTGGCTCAGCTTCGTAATGCCCTCGGGGTAGGTCGCCGAAAACAGCAGGGTTTGACGCTCCTTGGGGCATTGGCGCGCGACGGTGGCGATGTCGTCGAAGAAGCCCATGTCGAGCATGCGGTCGGCTTCGTCGAGCACGAGCGTGTTGAGCGCGCCGAGCGCGAGATTGCCGCGCTCCAGATGATCCATGATGCGGCCCGGCGTGCCCACGACGATGTGCGCGCCATGTTCGAGGCTCGCCGCCTGCGGGCGCATGGGCGTGCCGCCGCACAGCGTGAGCACCTTGATGTTCTCCTCGGCGCGCGCGAGGCGGCGGATTTCCTGCGCGACCTGGTCGGCCAGTTCGCGCGTGGGGCAGAGGATCATGGCCTGCACGTCCTGGCGGCGCGCGTCGAGGCGCGAGAGCAGCGCGAGCGAGAAGGCGGCGGTCTTGCCGCTGCCGGTCTTCGCCTGGGCGATGAGGTCGTGGCCCGCGAAAGCGATGGGCAGGCTCGCCGCCTGGATCGGCGTCATGTCGACGTAGCCGAGCCGGGTGAGGTTCTCGAGCATGGCGGGTGCGAGCGGCAGTTCGCTGAAGGGCGTGGCGGGCGTTGCAGTGGCTTTGTTTGTCATGACGGGGTCTCGCGCCGGACGGGTGAGGGCGACGCGGCCGTTCGATAGAAGTGGCGTCGATGCGGGCGCCGTGAATGCGCGCGTTCCGGGATTTTAACGGATGCGCGCGCTCGTGCCCGCGCGCGTGCTGCGCGAGGGGCGACGGCGAGCGGCACTTGAGAGCACATTAGCCATTCGTTTGTTAATCGCGATTTGACGCAATAATGATTGCCGCATAAAGCAATAATGCTCGCGCGCGATTCGACCCATGCATCTACTGGAAAGTTTCATCGGCTGGGGAAATATTAATCGCCGGAAATCCATGGCAATTAAACCGCTTTTCACAATAATCGAATTCACCTGCCGATCGGGCGTAGCGTGATTGCCACACGGCGTATTCGGGCCGATCAATGTATTACCCGGTATTTCCAATTCGGTACAAGGACTTACGGAATATTCTCCCGATATTTCCAGATTTCGCAAATATCTGTTACAGCGTTTGCTGCCGCGATTTAATGCCTTTGCCACGTAGACTTCGGCCGGGATTGCGGGGTGGCTCCAATACCCGGAGCCGCTTCACCGCGGTCTGAATGTCATAAGGAAAGTCATGAAGAATACTTTGATTATCGCGGGCGTCCTCGGCGCATTCGCAGCCTCGGCTCACGCACAAAGCAGCGTTACTCTCTACGGCGCGCTGGATGCGGGTATCGTCTACGCGAACAATGCAGGCGGCCACGCCGCATGGAACCAGGGTAGCGGCACCGTTGGCGACACGTACTTCGGCCTGAAGGGCAGCGAAGACCTGGGCAGCGGTCTGCATGCGATCTTCACGTTGGAAAACGGTTTCAACCTGAACAACGGCAAGGACACCGAGAGCGGCACGATGTTCAACCGTCAGGCGTTCGTCGGTCTGCAGAGCGACCGCTACGGCACGCTCACGCTCGGCCGCCAGTATGACTCGATGGTCGACTACCTCGGCCCGCTCGCCGAGTCCGGCGCCGGCTACGGCAACAACCTCGCCGCTCACCCGTTCGACAACGACAACCTCGACCACTCGTTCTCGATCAAGAACTCGGTCAAGTACCAGAGCGTCAACTACCAGGGCTTCAAGTTCGGCGGCCTGTACGGCTTCAGCAACGACGCCGGCCAGTTCGCGAACAACCGTGCATGGAGCGCCGGCGCTTCGTACGGCAACGGCCCGCTGAACTTCGCGGCTGCCTACCTGCAGATGAACAACACGCGCACGGGCAACACGAGCGGCGCGACCTCGGCATCGAACGGCAACAACTTCAACCTCTCGGCTGAAACGCAACGCACGTTCGGCGCAGGCGTGAACTACAACTACGGTCCGGCGACGGTCGGCTTCGTGTGGACGCACACGCAGTACCAGAACCTGATCGCGGGCGGCCAGGGCGGCACCACGTTCTCGATCCCGACGGGCACGAACCTGCGCCTCGACAACTTCGAGCTGAACGGCGCCTACGCGCTCACGCCGGCGCTCGCCCTGAACGCGTCGTACACGTTCACGGACGGCAAGGTCACGGGTTCGAACGGTTCGGGCGATCCGAAGTGGCACACCGTCTCGCTGACGGCTGACTACTCGCTGTCGAAGCGCACCGACGTCTACGCAGGCGCCGTGTACCAGCACGCTTCGGGCGAGCTCGGCGACGCCGGCGCGAACGTCGCGATGATCAACACGCTGTCGCCGTCGACCTCGCAGAACCAGGTCGCCGCAACGGTGGGTCTGCGTCACCGCTTCTAAGCAACATTTGCTCGCTCCTTCGTGGAGCAGCCGGGCGCGAAGACCCGATCGGCCGGTCGGGTCCCGCGCTTCACGCGGGCCAGTCCCGCGGTTTCAATCGTTTTCTATACGAAGCACGACCGGTTCGCGGTGCGTTGCGCGCTCATGAGGTGCGCAACGTCTGCGAACCGGTTTTCTTGTTTCCGGCGCGGCGACTTTCACGTGAGGCGTATCTTCGGGTGCACGATGCCATTCGTTTTCTCAGCTACCCAAAGCATTGTCGCCTTCCCGAAGCCGTGCAAAGCCTGCTGGTGCCTTCGATAAAGCATGGCGTGACTGAGTTGCGCGAAGCGGCCTTTGATGAACCCGCCGCGGAAGAACCCGAACTGCCCGAGCGTCCCAAAAGCGTTGTAGTCGCTCAGTGAAACAAGCCCGCCGAAGTCTTGAAATGCAAACGGGGGCAACGAGCCTCCAGCGAGCCAGTCCGGCAAATGCTTCGCAAGATGTTGTGCCTGTTGCGTGGCGACTTGCGCCGTTGGTGCGAGTGGGCGTTCATTGCCTGCGAGCGTCAACGTCGCGCAATCGCCGAGGGCGAACAGGGTGTCGTCGTCCTGCGACTGCAAAGTTGGCCTGATGGAGATCTGGTTGGAGCGATTGTGTGTGATCCCGTCCAGGGCGCCCAGAAAATCAGGCGCCTTGACGCCTGCCGCCCATACCATCAAATCGGCCGTTTGCTTGCTGCCGTCACCCAACCGGAGTCCATCCGGTTCGGCTGCGGTTACGCGAGTGCCCGTTCGCACCGTGAAGCCGATATGTCGTAGCAGCGCTTCGCTCGACTCCGACACCGCGGGAGGAAACGCAGCCAGAACGCGCGGCGCGCTCTCAAACAAGGTGAGCTCCAGCCGTGAGCGGATGCCGGGATCGCCATAACTTGCTGCGACTTCGAGCAAACGACTCAACTCCGCTGCCAGTTCGACGCCAGTCGCGCCAGCGCCGACTATCGACACCCGCAGGGGGCTATTCGTCACCACGCTTCGGAATATTCGCGTGCGCAGCGCGTCGTTGAACACTTCCGCCTGTGCCTGGCTGTCGATGAAGTGGCAATGATCGAGTACGCCTGGCGTGCCAAAGTCATTGGCACGACTGCCTAATGCAAGAATCAGCGTGTCATATTCGATTGTGCGCCGGCCGATGACGACCTCTCCCGACGCCGCGCGCAGTTCAGCCAGCTTGACGACGCGGGCATTTCGATCCAGGCCTTCCATTTCACCTGGTTGATAGCTGTAGCCGTGGGCGCAGGCGTGGGCCAGATAGATGACCTGCTGTTGCTGGACATTGCGAGTGCCGGCCGCGATGGTGTGCAGCATGGGCTTCCAGATATGCGTTGGACTCTTGTCAATCAACGTGACCTGAGCGCGGCCGGTGCGGCCTAGCGTATTGCCCAGCTTCGTCGCGAGGAGGAGTCCAGCGATGCCGCCGCCGACGATAACGATTCTTGGGGGATGGCGCGTGGTCATTTATTCTACAAGTGTTGAATTAACGCGATACTACGGTTTCGACGACTGCCTGTCAAACCTGTGCCGCTGCCTGGCGCAGCACCCGCTAAAATCGCGGCACTCCCTGAGCACAAGATACTGTCGCCGATGAAAGCTCCTGCAGACCAGGTCAAGCACAACGTAACGCCACCGACGCCACGCCGGTCGCGCGGCCGTCCCACATGCAGCGAGGCGGACGGCGCCGAGGCATTGCTACATAGCGCGCGCTGGGCGTTCGCGAGAAGGGGCTATGAGGCGACGAGCGTGCGCGAAATCGCGAAGGCGTCGGGTGTCGACCCCGCCCTGATCAAACATCATTTCGGTTCGAAGGAAGCGCTGTGGATCGCCGTGGTGGAGCAGATCGCAGACGAGGCAGCAGCAATGACCGCGAAGACCGCCGCCTTGCGGGAGGTGTCAGGATTGGGATCGCGGGCGCGTGTCGAAGCAGCCGTGTCGATTTTGGTCGACCAGGTGTTTTTGACCCCCGACGTGGGCATGCTTTTCTCGACCGCTGCGACAGAAACGGGACAGCGACTTGAACTGTTGATCGAGCGAGTAGTCCGGCCGTTTCATGACGTGTTCGTGCCACTGCTCATTGACGCCATCGACGCCGGTGAAATTTCGCCGCAGGACCCCGAGATCCTGTTCGCGATCGTCGCTAACGGGATCAGTAAAACCGTCGCCTACAGCCACGTACTGGGTTCGTTCACGTCCTTGCCGCGCCGCCCTGCGGAATTCAAACGCGCCGTTCTCACGACTGCGCTAGCCATTCTGAAGTGAATTGCTGCGGGCACGCCAGACGACTTTCGTCAGTAGAGCCACGAATCAGCCAAAAGTTAAAAGGCGCGGCACTCGTGCCGCGCCATGAAGGGGCGATCAGGATCGATCAGTCGTCGATCGTTTCGTGGGCGGCCTGCGCGCCGCGCCGCCAGTAAGCGGAGGCGCGAATGCGTTTCTTGTCCACGCCGCGCTCGTTGCACAAGTGCGCGCGCACTGCGCGTATCGCCGAGGCCTCGCCTGCGGCCCAGACATAGCCCTCGCCGGGCGGCAGCCAGACTTCGGAAACGGCATCGACCAGCGGATGCGCTGCTTCGCTTTCCTCGCGATAGCACCAGACGGCATACAGATCGGCTTCGGTTGGCAGTGCGATGCGGTCCGCGCGATTCGCCACTTCGACGACCACGGCCACGCGTGCGCCGGCCGGCAGTTCGGTGAGCCGCCGCTGAATGGCCGGCAGCGCCGTTTCGTCGCCGACCAGCAGATGCCAGTCGAAGCCCGTGGGAATCACCATCGAGCCGCGCGGACCGCCCACGCCGAGATACTGGCCGGGCCGCGCCTGCGCCGCCCATGCCGTGGCCGGGCCAGCCTCGTGCAGCGCGAATTCGATGTCGAGTTCGTTCGCCTGCGCGTCGAAACGGCGCGGCGTGTAGTCGCGTGCGGCGGGGCGCTCCACGCCTTCCGGGAACGCGATGCCATCCGGGCCAAAGCTTGGCAGTACTGGCTTTTCTTCGCCAGCGGGCGGGAAGAATACCTTGACGTGATCATCGAACGACGCCGAGACGAAATCGCTCAGGTCGCCCGTGAGCGTCACGCGCACGAGCGCGGGCGAGAGCGGCTC
>DATBXG010000901.1:0-9258 GCA_036514415.1 Paraburkholderia sp. | reverse complement strand
GACGGGAAAAGCATTGGCCGAGATCGCCAGGTGCGACGCGAAAGATATCGACCGCGCCGTCGTGGCGGCGCGCGCTGCGTTCGAATCCGGCGTGTGGTCGAAGGCCGCGCCGGCTCATCGCAAGGGCGTTCTGCTTCGCCTCGCGCAACTGATCGACGAGCATGCGGACGAGCTGGCGCTACTCGAAGCGCTCGAGGCGGGCAAGCCGATCAGCGAATGCCTCGGGCTGGATATTCCCGAGTCGGCGGCCTGCATTCGCTGGCATGCCGAGGTGACCGACAAGCGCTACGACGCCCTTTCGCCCTCGGGAGCGGATGTCGTCAGCATGATTACGCGCGAACCGATAGGCGTGGTTGGCGCGGTGCTGCCCTGGAATTTTCCCGCGCTGATGCTGGCCTGGAAGATCGGTCCGGCTTTGTCGGTCGGCAACAGCGTGATCGTCAAGCCCGCTGAGCAGACGTCGCTTTCGACGTTGCGCATCGCGGATCTCGCTTTGGAAGCCGGCGTGCCCGCGGGCGTGTTCAGCGTCGTCACGGGCTTTGGCGTTGACGCGGGACAGGCGCTGGGCCGCCATCCCGATGTCGACCTCGTTGCGTTCACCGGCTCGACTGAAACCGGCAAGCGCTTTCTGCACTATTCCGCGGACACGAACCTCAAGCGCGTGGTGCTCGAATGCGGCGGCAAGAATCCGCAGGTGATTCTTCCCGATGTCGCGAATCTCGATGCGGTCGCCGAACAGGCCGTCGCCGCCGCATTCTGGAACATGGGGGAAAATTGCAGCGCTGGTTCGCGGATTCTCGTTCCGGCGAGCAAGCGGGCGGAGCTGGTCGAGAAAGTCCAGGCCGTCCTCGCGGGCTGGAAGACGGGCGATCCGCTCGACCCGGACGCGAAGCTCGGCGCGCTGATCGAGCAGAAGCACTACGAGAAGGTGCTGGCGCACATCGAGAAGGCGAAGGAGCAGGGCGCGCGCGTGATTTGCGGGGGTCGTGCCGCGCTGACCGACACCGGCGGATGGTTCGTCGAGCCCACGATCTTCGATCAGGTGACGCCCGATATGGCCCTCGCGCGGGAAGAGGTGTTCGGCCCCGTCGTCTGCTTCATCGAATACGAGGACGTGGAGGACGCCATCCGGATCGCGAACGACACGTGCTACGGGCTGGCGGCTTCGTTGTGGACGGATAACGTGAACAGCGCGCATAAGGTTGCTGCGCGTATCCGTGCGGGCACCGTCACGGTAAACTGCTTCGGCGAGGGCGATCTTTCGACGCCATTCGGCGGCTTCAAGCAATCGGGGTTCGGCGGGCGCGACAAGTCTGTTTACGCACACGACCAGTATTGCGAGCTGAAGACCACCTGGTTGAAGCTCGCCTGAGCAGGCGAGCGGTAGAGAGCGCGAGCGGGCCGGTCAGGCCCGGCTCGCATAGCGTGGTGTGCGTGGTGTGATTTCGCCACGCTTGAGAGGGGCCAAATCTAGATGCGCATCGGATTCGTTGGAACGGGTGCTATCACGAAAGCCGTCGTGACCGGGTTGCTCCGGTCGGGCATGGCATGGGAGCGGATAACGCTGTCTCCGCGCGGTGAAAAAACGGCCGCCGAACTGGCGGCACTCGACGACCGGATCCACATTGGCGCGAACAATCAGGATGTGCTGGATGCGTCGGACATCGTATGCCTTGCCGTCGTGCCGCAGATCGCGGCCGAAGTGCTGAGCGAGCTGAAGTTCGATTCGCGTCATCACGTGATCAGCTTCGTCGCCGCGATTTCGATCGACACGATGGAGCGCCTCGTGCACCCGGCCGCCAGGGTCGTCAGGACCATTCCGTTGCCTGCCGTTGCCGAGGGCAAGGGCAGCACGGCGATCTGCCCGCCCGATGCGATCGCGAAAGCGCTGTTCTCCGCGATGGGAGAGGCCGTCGAAGTCGAAGACGAGCACAAATTCAACGCGATTTCGGCCGTGACGGCGACCATGGCGAGCTTCTATGCGGTGCTGGAAAGCCAGGCTTCGTGGCTAGTTCGGCAAGGCCTTCGATATGACGACGCCAGGGCGTTCTTGTCCGGCTATTGCGTCGGTCTTGCCCACGACACGGCGCGCACGGCGCAATCTTTCTCGTCGCTGGCAGAAAACTGCATGACGCCGGGCGGCCTCAACGCGCAACTTCACGCCGAACTATCGGAGCGCGGCACCTATGCACACTATGAAGAGGCGCTCGACAGGGTGTTGAAGCGGGTAGTCGGACCCTGATTCCGGATCATCTCACTTGCCAGCGGGCAGACGGACTCGCAAACTATTCTCATCCGAATCCCTTTATGGTTCGTGGCGCGAAAATCGTTCGCCACCAGTAGCCGGCCTGGCTGGGCGAACGACACCTCGATGCGCCATGCGAGCACCCGTTTAGAGAGCGCAAGCCATGTTAAAGAAGCAGCTATTCGCAGACCGACTCCTCGCCCAAATGCCGTCGCTCCGGGCACTCAGATGCTTCGTGACAGCGGCCAGGTACGAGAGCTTCACTCAGGCGGCAGAGGTGCTATGCGTGACGCAGGCCGCAATCAGCAGACAAATCAAGGAGCTTGAAGACTCGCTCGATGTCGCGCTGTTCGAGCGCACCGGCCGGCACATCGCGCTGACCGACGCCGGACGCATTCTGTACAACGCGTCGTATCTCTCCATCATGAATATCGCCGAAGCGGCGGAGGCGGTGCGTCGCACGGACAGGCACGCGTTGACCATTTGTGTGTCGCATACCTTTTCGGCCCTGTGGTTGTCGTCGCGTCTGCCCGCGTTTCGCGAGCGATATCCGGATATCCGGCTGCATGTGATGGTCACCGAGCACTTCATGGAGCTGGACGAGCTCATGGAGCCCGATATCATCATCACGAAGAATCCGCCGCGCGAGCCGGAATACGAGGTCGAGCCGTTGTTCCATGATGTGGTCTATCCGGTCTGCAGTCCGACGTTTTACGAACGGCATTTTCGCGGCAAGAAGCTCAAGCCGCTCGACCTGCTATCGCAACCCACGTTGAATCTCTCGTTGCTGGGCCGCGCCCAGGTCTGTGAACACGTGGATTGGCGAGTGTGGCGCAACTGGTTCCAGCAGGGCGACGGCACGGACGTCCTGGCGGATAACAAGTACATGGAGAGCAACGACTATCGGCTTCTCGTCGCGCAGGCGGAGGCCGGCGAAGGGACGCTGCTTGGCTGGCATCATCTCGTTCATCTCCAGGTCGAGCAGGGGCGCCTGATGCGGCCTGTTCCCGATGCGCTTGTCTTCAAGGACCGCCATCACTATTTGATTACGCATCGCAACGCGCGACCCCGCACCGAGTATCTGCAGTTTCGAAACTGGCTGAGCGAAGAAGCTGGCGCAATGATGCGCGACTGGCTTGACGCCGGTGTCGCCGTCACGGGCTAGTGGGTAACGGACGGGCTTTCGGCCGTATCGATTGTTTGGATTGCATTGACACAGGCGGTCCCCATGGTTCACCACGCGATTGACAGCGAAGCCACGGCTGCGGGGCGGCTGCGTTTCGGGATCGTGCTATTGCCCAACTTCACGTTGACCGCCTTCTCAGGCTTCGTCGACCTGCTCAGGCTCGCGAGCGATGAAGGCGACATGAGCCGGCCGGTGCGGTGCTCGTGGACCATCGTCGGCGAGAATCTCGTTCCTGTGCGGGCCAGTTGCGGAATCCAGATCACACCGTGGACGACTTTCAGCGAGGCCGCGGCGTTCGACTATGTGGTGATCGTTGGTGGGCTCCTGCATTCCGGGCCGCCGGCCAGCGACGCGACACTCGCCTTCATTCGCGCCATGGCCGAGACGCCTGCCACCCTCGTGGGACTCTGCACGGGGGCGTTCGCGCTCGCACGGGCAGGCGTGATGAGCGGCTACCGCATTTGCGTGAGCTGGTTCCACTACTGGGATTTCGTCGAGCGTTTCCCGCACGTCGATGAGCGCGATCTCGTTGCCGACCGGCTCTTCGTGATCGATAGAAGGCGCATTACGTGTTCCGGGGGCCGTGCGTCGATCGACGTCGCCGCGGCTATCCTGTTACGTCACGTCGAGGCCACGATCGTGCGCAAGGCGCTGCGTATTCTGCTCGTGGACGATGCGCAAAAGGGCAACGCGCCGCAACCGCATCCTCCGGGGCTCGAGCCCGCCACGCATCCCAAGGTCAGGCGCGCCATCCTGCTCATGGAGCAACACGTAGGCCAGCCGCTGAGTCTGCCGGATATGGCCCATCGGCTCGATGTTTCGGTTCGCCAGCTCGAGCGCCTCTTCACGACGGAAACCGGCAAGTCTCCGGGCGCCTATGCAAGGCAGATCCGCATTCGCATGGCGTCGTGGCTGTTGACGAGTTCGGACCGCACGGTCGCCGATATTGCTTCCTCATGCGGTTTTTCCGATGCTTCGCACCTCGGCCGTGAGTTCCGCAAGGAGTTTGGCGCATCGCCCAACGAATATCGCTCGACGCGGCTGCCGAATGCTCACGACGTGCCAGTCGGCATGACCGAGCCGGCAATGCCGCCGCCGGGCGAATATGTCGACGTACCCGTTCGGCAACTGCGAAGTGAACCGAATGGATTGCGGTAGCCGCGCGCTTTTGGGGGCCCGCGCGCCGCTGCAAGCAGCGCGGGGCGCAGCGTCAAGCCAGTGCTTTCGCGTGAAAGTCCATGTGTTCGCCAATAAAGCTGGCGATGAAGTAGTAGCTGTGGTCGTAGCCTTCGCGCAGGTTGAGCTGCAGTGGGTATCCCGCTTTTTCGCAGGCCGCCTGCAGCAGTTGCGGCCGTAGCTGCGTGTTCAGGAAATCGTCGCCATCGCCCTGATCCACGAGCAGCGGCAAGCGTTCGGCCGCGTTGCCGACCAGTGCCACGGCGTCGTATTGCTTCCACGCCTCGCGGTCATCGCCGAGGTAGGCGGCGAGCGCCTTCTCTCCCCATGGCACCTGGCTGGGCGCGACGATCGGCGAGAACGCGGACACGCTGCGATAACGGCCCGGATTGCGCAGCGCAACGACCAGCGCGCCGTGCCCGCCCATCGAGTGCCCGCTGATCGAGCGCGCGTCGCTGGCCGGGAATCCGGCCTCGATGAGCGCCGGCAGTTCGGAGACCACGTAGTCGTACATGCGGAACTGCTTCGCCCACGGGTCCCGCGTGGCATTCACGTAGAAGCCCGCGCCCTGGCCGAGATCGTAATCGGGCGAATCGGCCACCGTGTCGCCGCGCGGACTGGTGTCCGGCGCGACGACGATGATCCCGTGCTCCGCCGCGTAGCGCTGCGCGCCCGCCTTGGTGATGAAGTTCTGCTCGGTGCAGGTCAGTCCGGAAAGCCAGTACAGCACCGGACATTTCTGCCCGCGCAACGCGGCCTCGGGCAGATAGATGCCGAACTTCATTTCGCCGCCGACGGCGGAAGAGGCATGTTTCCAGACCTCCTGGCTTCCACCGTGGCTGGCGTGTCGTTCAATTCGCTCCATAAAATTCAGGCCTCGCGGTAGGTGCCTTTGGCCTTGGCGGCCTGGGTGGCGAGAATATCCATGAGTGCAGGGCTCAGGCAGTCGTACGGCTCCAGGCCTTTGTCGCGCAGCGTTTGCCGCACGTCGGCCATGGCCGAAGGCGGCGTGCCGCTCTCGATGATCGAGGAGACGAAGGCCGCGAAGCCAGGGCCGTCCCAGCCCGCATCCTTCGACAGTTCCGTGTGAATGAAGTCGAGACCAAAGAACGCGTGATCCTTTTTCTCGATGCGGCCATACAGGTGCGTGCCGCAGGCGGTGCACGCGTGACGCTGGATCGTGGCCTTGTCGTCCACGACCTTCAGCTTTTCCGGATGGGCCGTGACCGTCAGCTTGTCGCGCGGCACGACACCTATCACGGCGAACAGCGCGCCTGCGGGCTTCCAGCACTGGGTGCACCCGCAGGCGTGGTTGAACAGCACCTGCGAGTCGATGCGCACCTCGACGGGATCTTGCGCGCACTGGCAGCGCAAGGTGCCGCCCGCGAAGTTTTCGGCACCTTTCTGGGTGCCGCGGTCAACCGTCGGATGAATGGCTGAGGCCATGGTCTCTCTCCTTCCTTCAGTGTCAGTTCTGTGTCAGTAGTGAACGACGCTCCGGATCGATTTGCCCTCGTGCATCAAGTCGAAGGCTTCATTGATACCCGTGAGCGGCATCGTGTGGGTGACGAACGGCGCGAGCCGGATCTTGCCCGCCATTGCGTCTTCCACCATGCCCGGCAGCTCCGAGCGGCCCTTCACGCCCCCGAACGCCGTGCCGAGCCAGCGGCGGCCCGTCACGAGCTGGAACGGGCGCGTGGAGATTTCCTGTCCCGCGCCGGCCACGCCGATCACGACCGACTGGCCCCAGCCGCGATGCGCGCATTCGAGTGCGGCGCGCATGACGTTGACGTTGCCGATGCATTCGAAGCTGTGGTCCACGCCCCAGCCCGTCATGTCGACGATCACCTGCTGGATGGGCTTTTCGTGATCCTTGGGGTTCACGCAGTCGGTGGCGCCAAAGGCGCGCGCCAGATCGAACTTGCCCGGATTGGTGTCGATGGCGATGATGCGGCCGGCCTTGGCGAGGCTGGCGCCGTGGATCACGGCGAGGCCGATGCCGCCCAGCCCGAACACGGCGACGGTATCGCCTTCCTGCACCTTGGCGGTGTTCTTCACCGCGCCGAGACCCGTGGTCACGCCGCAGCCCAGCAGGCACACCTGCTCGGGATTGGCCTGCGGATTGATTTTCGCGAGCGACACTTCGGCCACCACGGTGTATTCGCTGAACGTGGAGCAGCCCATGTAGTGATAGACCGGCTGGCCGTTGTAGCTGAAGCGGGTCGTGCCGTCGGGCATCAAACCCTTGCCCTGGGTGGCGCGCACGGACACGCACAGATTGGTCTTGCCGCTCTTGCAGAACAGACACTCGCCGCATTCCGCGGTGTAGAGCGGGATCACGTGATCGCCGGGCTTCACGCTGGTCACGCCTTCACCCACTTCCACGACGATCCCGGCGCCCTCGTGGCCGAGCACGGCGGGAAAGATCCCTTCGGGATCGTCGCCCGAGAGCGTGAAGGCATCGGTATGGCAAACGCCGGTATGCGTGATCTTCACCAGCACCTCGCCCTTGCGGGGCGGTTCGACGTCGATCTCGACGATCTCGAGGGGCTTACCCGGCGCAAACGCAACAGCAGCACGCGATTTCATAGCAGTCCTGTTAAAAGAGGTGATCGGCCAACTGGATGCGGGCGAACCCGCGGTGAGCTAGCGTAAATAGGTTCGGACGAGGGTCACGACATCATCGATCGATCCCGGGGAGTCCACGGACCCCGCGAGGTGGGTGAACTCTTCACGCAAATGACTTTCGAGCACACCGGCCATCACGCCGTTGATCGCGCCGCGGATAGCCGCCAGCTGCTGGAGCACGGGCGCACAGTCGGCGCCTTCCTCCAGCGCGCGCTCGAGCGCGTCCAGCTGGCCGCGTACCTTGCGCACGCGCGTCAGCACGCGCTTCTTTTCTTCGGGGGAATGAGGCATGACGGCATCGATATGGGGATACTGTGGGGCAGTATAGGCGAATACTGGCAGGGAGTATACGTTTGCAAGCGCGTTTGCAGCGCTTTTGCGAGGGCGATGCCAGGTGAATATCGGGGCTGTTCCATCAGTGCATGCGGCGCATAATGAGCCCATGTTGGTCCCTGGCCGCGACGAGGTTGTATGCGCTGCACACACTGCGGATTCGAGAATCTCAGCGGGGCCAGAGTCTGCGAAGCGTGCGGGACCCTGTTGACGCGCATGTGTCCCCGTTGCGCAACTGAAGTCGCCGCAGCCGCCCGATTCTGCAGCGAGTGCGGGGCGCCGCTCACCGATGCACCGGATGCGCCGCGATCCACGCCCGAGCCGCCGCCCGCGCCCGTCCATTACACGCCGCATCATCTCGCCGAGCGCATCCGTGCCGAGCACGTCGCCATGGAAGCAAGAGGCGAGACCGCCGGCGAGCGCAAGACCATCACGGCGCTGTTCGCGGACATGGCCGGTTCTACGACCTTGATCCATGGCCTCGACCCGGAAGAGGCTCACCACCTGATCGAGCCCGTCGTCGCGCTGATGATGGAGGCCGTCCACTATTACGAGGGCTACGTCGCGAAGTCGCTCGGCGACGGCATCCTCGCGCTCTTTGGCGCGCCGATCGCCCACGAAGATCATCCGCAGCGCGCGCTCTTCGCGGCGTTACGGATGCAACAGGCCATGCGCGGGCATGGCGACCGCATTCGCCTCGCGAAAGGCATTCCGCTGCAGATTCGCGTGGGCGTTCACACCGGCGAGGTCGTCGTGCGCTCGATTCGCACCGACGATCTGCACACCGACTACGACCCGGTCGGCCACACGATCCACATCGCGTCGCGCATGGAGGGCATCGCCACGCCCACGTCGATCCTGGTGAGCGAGTCGACTCACAAGCTGGCCGAGGGCTATTTCGAGTTCAAGGCGCTGGGGGCCGCTCAGGTCAAGGGCATCCCCGAGCCGCTCCCGGTGTACGAGGTGCTGGGCCCGGGTGCGCTGCGCACGCGTTTGCAGCTGGCGGCACATCGCGGCCTCGCGCGGTTCGTCGGCCGCGAGGCCGAAATGGCGCACCTGAACCGGGCGCTGGAAGCGGCGCGCGCAGGGCAGGGTCAGGTCGTCGGGGTGGTCGGCGAAGCGGGTGTCGGGAAGTCGCGGCTTTTTCACGAGTTCAAGGAGCGTTCGCGGCGGGGGTGTCTGGTGCTGGAAACGTTTTCGGTCTCGCACGGCAAGGCGTTTGCCAACTTGCCGCTGATCGAGCTCATGAAGAGCTATTTTCAGATCACTGCCCGGGACGATGAGCGGCGCTGCCGTGAAAAAGTCGTCGGCAAGGTGTTGACGCTCGAGCGCGGTTTCGAGGATTTCGTGCCCTACCTGCTGTATCTGCTTGGCACGGGCGAGTCCGCTCCGGCGCTGGCGGACATGGATCCCAAGGTTCGGCGCGACCGGACGTTCGACGCCATCGCGCAGCTTTTGACGCGCGAGAGCCGCGACCAGCCGATCGAACTGCTGTTCGAAGACCTGCAATGGCTGGACCGCGAGACCGAGGCGTTCCTCGTCTACCTTGTCGAGCGCGTGCCGGGCAGCCGTATCCTGCTGCTCGTGAACTATCGGCCGGAGTATCAGCCTGCGTGGGATTGCAGTCAGTTGCGGCTCGAGGCGCTCGGTCCGGGGGAAGCCCAGGGACTCCTTACGGCTTTGCTCGGCG
>DATBXG010000900.1:0-5425 GCA_036514415.1 Paraburkholderia sp. | reverse complement strand
CGCGCGCGAGCACCTCACGGCGGGCGAGATCGTCGAGTTGCGTCACGCGCCGCTCGTCGCTCCCCATCCGCGGATCGCCGAGACGGCGCGCTCAATGGGTTTTGATAGGATTACGGTGTCCGGCGCGGGCGACGAACGCATCGTCGAGACGCTGCTAGGCCTCGCTTCTTCCGTTGTTCAACCGGTTCAGAACACTCCGGCCCAGGCGCCGGCCAACCCACGCATGACAGATTCGAACAACTCCAGCAGCACGCCAAACCAGGGCGCCGTCGCCACGGGCGCGAGCAGCGCGTCGGCTTCCGGCAGCGCGTCCGGGCGGCCCTCATATGCGTCGTCGGGCGCTTCCTCCGCGCCGCTGACCCAGCCGCCGGGCACGGCGCGACGCGGTGCGGGCACGGCATTGCTGTGGCTCGTCCTGGTGCTGGTCGCGGCGGGTTCGGGCGCAGGCGGCTATTGGCTCAATCGCAAGGTCGACAACCTCGGCATGCAGGCCATTCAACGCCAGCAGGCAAGCGAGCAGCAGACCGCCGCGCTGCGCGCGCGCGCCGACCAGGCTGTTGCGGGCTCACAGCAGATCGACAAGCAGATCGCCCAGCTCGAAGGCAAGATCGCCGACGCGCAAACCTCGCAGCAGGCGCTTGCGCAGCAGTATGCGGATCTCTCGAAGAGCCGCGACGACTGGACGCTCGCCGAAGTCGGCCAGATGCTCTCGAGCGCGAGCGAGCAGCTCCAGCTCACGGGCAACACACAACTCGCGCTCTTCGCGCTGCAAAGCGCCGACACGCGCCTCGCCGCATCGCAAAACCCGCAGGCCATCGCCGTGCGCAAGGCGATCGCGCAGGACATCGACAAGCTCAAGGCCGCGCCTTCCACCGATTTAACCGGCCTCGCCATCAAGCTCGACACGGCGCTCGGCCAGATCGACTCGCTGCCGCTCGCAGGCGAGGCAATCGTCGCGCACACGAAGCCCGAGGCCGCCGCGCCCGCCGATGTCGCGAAGGTCGCCGCCGCGACCAACGAGCCGCGCTGGAAGGTGTGGATCCACACCTTCGTCGACGGCGTGGGCAAGCAGGTCGCGAGCCTCGTGCAGGTGCGCCGCATCGACAACGCGGACGCCATGCTCGTCTCGCCCGATCAGGGCTACTTCGTGCGCGAGAACCTGAAGCTGCGCCTGCTCTCGGCGCGCCTGTCGCTCCTCTCGCGCAACCAGGACACGCTCAAGTCCGACCTCTCGGCCGCCGACGCCACGCTCGCGCGCTACTTCGACGGCGCCTCGAAAGACACGCAAACCGTGCGCGAACTGCTCAAGGACGTGGGTGCCGGCTCGGCCGCCGTCGCGCTGCCCACGCTCGACACGAGCCTGAAGGCGATCGAGCAATACCGGAGCCGGGGGTAAGACATGGCCATCCGTGGACTCCTCTGGCTTGCGCTCCTCTTCGCGATTGCCGTCGCGCTCGCGACCGTCGGCCGCTTCGACGCCGGGCAGGTGCTGCTCGTCTACCCGCCGTATCGCGTGGACGTCTCGCTCAACCTGTTCGTGGTCGGCATCGTGGTGGCCTTCCTGCTGCTCTACGCAATCCTGCGCTTCTTGCGCAACATCGTGACGATGCCGCGCCGTGTCGCCGCCTACCGCGCGCGCATGCGCACGGAGAAGGCGAACTCGGCGCTGCGCGACGCCGTGGGCAATCTCTACGCGGGCCGCTTCTCGCGCGCCGAGAAGGCCGCGCGCGATTCGCTCGCCGATGAAAAGAACACGAGCGCCGCGGGCCTCATCGCCGCGACTGCCGCGCATCGTCTGCACGAATACGCGCGCCGCGACGAATGGCTCACCCAGGTCGACGACCCCGACCTCCAGGAAGCACGCCTCATGGCCACCGCCGACATGCGCGCCGACGGCCGCGACGCCGATGGCGCACTCGCCGCGCTCACCGAAATGCGCACGCAGGGCGGCCGCCGCATCCACGCGCAACAGATCGCGCTGCGCGCGCAGCAGCAGCTCAAGAACTGGAGCGAAGTGCTCAAGCTCGTGAAGACGCTCGAAAAGCGCGAGGCGCTGCATCCGGCCGTGGCCGTGCGCCTGCGCCAGCTCGCGGCGGAAAACCTGCTGCGCGACCGCCGCCACAATGCCGACGCGCTGCTCGAGCTGTGGCAATCGCTCTCGACGGTCGAGCGCCACTCGCCGCGTCTGGCCGACTGCGCCGCCGAACTGCTGATCGCGCTCGACCGCCAGAACGACGCGCGCAAGATCGTCGAGGAAGCGCTCGCGCAGAACTGGGACGCGCGCCTGTTGCGCCGCTATCCGGACACTGCCGGCAACGACGCGCTGCCGCTCATCCAGAAGGCCGAGACGTGGCGCAAGGAGCGCCCCGAGGACGGCGACCTGCTGTTCGCGCTGGGCCGGCTGTGCCTGAAGCAGCAGTTGTGGGGCAAGGCGCAGTCGTTCCTCGAAGCGGCGATCAAGTCCGCCGACGCGAGCCAGAACGAACCGCTCAAGATCCGCTCGCATCGCGCGCTTGCGCGTCTGCACGAGCAGCTCGGCGACGGCGAGAAGGCGGCCACGCATTACCGCGAGAGCGCACTGTCGATGAACGTGGTTTGACGAAGACGCGGTCGCAAACCTGAAGCCGCAACGAAAACGGCCGCCTGAAACAGGCGGCCGTTTGTTTTCGGAGGCGCGCTACGCTCAGCGATTCACGAGCTTCGCCGGCGCCGAAAGCGCGAGCAAACCGCCCAGGATCATGAACGCCGCGAGCATGTACATGCCCGAGTCGTTGGCCGAGGTCGCTTGCTTGAGCCAGCCCACCGCATAGGGGCTCAGGAAGCCCGCGAGATTGCCGATCGAGTTGATGAGCGCGATGCCGGCCGCGGCGCCCGTGCCCGCGAGCCACGCCGTGGGCAGGCTCCAGAACAGAGGCAGCGTGGTGAGGATGCCCATGGTCGCGATGGTGAGCGCCGTCATCGCGAGCGTGGTGTCGTGCGCCCACGTGACCGAGAGCACGAGGCCGAGCGCGCCCATGGCGGCCGGCACGGCGATGTGCCAGCGGCGCTCGCGCGTGCGGTCGGCGCTCTTCGCCACGAGCACCATGCCGATCACGGCCGCGGCGAACGGAATGGCCGAAAGCAGGCCGATCGCGAGCGCGTCCTTCACGCCCGTCGCCTTGATGATGGTGGGCAGCCAGAAGCTCACGCCGTAGAGGCCCATCACGAACGAGAAGTAGGTGAGGCTCATCACCAGCACGCGCGCGCTCGTGAGCACGGTCATGAGCGGCGGATCTTCCTTGGTGGCGTCCTCGGCGGCGATGTTGCGCTCGAGCAGTGCGCGCTCCTCTTCCGTGAGCCACTTCGCGTTGCCGATGCGGTCGTCGAGCACGAAGAACACCAGCACGCCGACGATCACCGAAGGCAGCCCTTCGAGCAGGAACAGCCACTGCCAGCCCTGCCAGCCGTTCGCGCCGTCGAAGGACTTGAGAATCCAGCCCGACACCGGCCCGCCGATCACACCCGAGAGCGCGATGGCCGTCATGAACCACGTGGTCATGCGCCCGCGGCGGTGCGCCGGATACCAGTAGGTGAGATACAGGATGATGCCGGGGAAGAAGCCCGCCTCGCACAGGCCGAGCAGAAAGCGCATCACGTAGAACATGGTGGGCGTGGTCACGAACATCGTCAGGATGGAGACGAGGCCCCACGTGACCATGATGCGCGCGATCCACACGCGTGCGCCCACGCGATGCAGGATGAGGTTGCTTGGCACTTCGAACAGAAAGTAGCCGATGAAGAAGATGCCAGCGCCGAAGCCATAGACGGCGTCGGAGAGGTTGAGCGCACTGCTCATCTGCAGCTTGGCGAAGCCCACGTTCACGCGGTCCAGATAGGCGACCACGTAGCAGAGCATGAGGAGCGGGATGAGGCGCCACGCCACCTTGCGATAGGTGGCTTCTTCGAAGGCGGAGGGCGGGGCGCCCGCTCCCGCTTGCGGCAGGTGATTCGCTGGACTGGCCATGGTGTCTCCAACAATGTTGTCGTTCGTCGTACTTGTTTTAGTGCCGCCTCGTGATGGCGGGTATGCGACGCGAAAGCACGACCATTCTATACGCGCCGCCGTGGCGCGACGGCGCGTCCAGGTCGGGGAAAATACCGATCAGTCAAGCACCCGGCTCATGGCTGGGCGCCTACACGCAGCGCCCGCCGTCCACTTCGATGCAGGTGCCCGTGATGAACGCAGCATCATCCGAGGCGAGATAGAGACAGGCGTTGGCCACGTCCTGCGGCGTGGAAAAGCGCCCGAGCGGAATGGTCGCGATGAAGCGCTGGCGGTTCTCGGGCGTGTCGGGCACGCCCATGAACTCCGCCGTGAGGCCCGTGTCGCCGATCACAGGATTCACGCAGTTCACGCGGATCTGGTCGGGGCCGAGTTCGGCGGCCAGCGCTTTGCTCGCGACGATCATCGCGCCCTTGCTGCCGTTGTACCAGACGAGGCCGGGCCGCGGCCGGATGCCGGCAGTCGAGGCGATGTTGACGAACGCGCCGCCGCCGCGCTCGCGAAAATGCGGCACGAACGCGCGCACGCTCCAGTAGAGGCCCTTCACGTTGACGGCGTAGACGCGGTCGAATTCGGCTTCGCTCACTTCGAGCACGGGCTTGTTGCGATGCGTGGTGCCCGCGTTGTTGACGACGATCTCGACGCTGCCGAAGTCTTCGATGGCCGCTTCGCGCAATGCGTGCCAGTCAGCTTCGCGCGTGATGTCGCCTTGCACGGCAATCGCCTTGCCGCCCGCGAGCGCGATCTCGCTCGCCACGCGCTCGGCCGCCTCGCCGTTCAGGTCGTTGATGACGACGTTCGCGCCTTCGCGCGCATAGGTTTTTGCAATGCCTTCGCCGAAGCCCGAACCGGCGCCCGTCACGACGGCCGTCTTGCCTTTGAGTCGCATGGTGTCTCCTTTTGTGTGTCGCTTGTCTGAGTGCAGGCGTGTTCAGCCGTGCCGGATCGCAATGGTCTTCAGCACCGTGAAGCCGTAGAGCGCCTCGAAGCCTTTCTCGCGCCCATGCCCGGAATGCCGCGTGCCGCCGAACGGCAATTCCACGCCGCCGCCCGCGCCATAGTTGTTGACGAACACTTGCCCCGCGCGCACGCGCCGCGCGAGGCGCAACTGGCGCGCGCCGTCGCGCGTCCATATGCCTGCCACGAGGCCGTATGGCGTGCCATTGGCGAGCGCGAGCGCTTCTTCCTCACTCTCGAAGGGCATGGCCGCGAGCACCGGGCCGAACACCTCTTCCTGCGCGAGGCGACTTTGCGGCGGCACGTCGCGCAGAAGCGTCGGGACTTCGTAGAAGCCGCCGCTGGGCGCATCGGCTTCGAGCCTGCCGCTTGCCGCTGTCGCGATGCGGCTCGCGGCGGCTTCGTCGAGAAAGCCGCGCACGCGCT
>DATBXG010000899.1:0-3516 GCA_036514415.1 Paraburkholderia sp. | reverse complement strand
GCGGCGCGTGCGTATCGAGTTCTCGCCAACGCCGAGCAAGCTTCTCGCCGATCGCGCCGACTTCACGGTCGACTTGCCTGCGCAGGCCTGCGTCTCGATCTATCTCACGGTGGCGATCGAAGTCGAGGCCTTGCCCGGCGCCGCGCCCGGCACGCAGAGCGCGGGCATCTTCCAGCCGCCCCATTGCCTCGCGAACACGCAGGAGCAGCGCGTGGGCCGCGCCGCCGTGCGCGCCGCGCTGGTCGACTCGCATATCGTGATGCGCGAACGCCGCCGCGCGGCGGCGGCGCTGCGTTCGAGCAATCCGCTCTTCAATGCGTGGATCAACCGCTCGATTGCCGACCTCGGTCTGCTCACCACCGACTTGCCGACCGGCCCGTATCCGTATGCGGGCATCCCGTGGTTCTCCACGCCGTTCGGCCGCGACGCGGTCATCACCTCGCTGCAAACGCTGTGGCTCACGCCCGCGCTTGCGCGCGGCGTGCTGCGTTTTCTCGCGGAACATCAGGCGCGCGAGGATTCGGCGTTCCGCGACGCGGCGGTCGGCAAGATCATGCATGAAATGCGCAAGAGCGAAATGGCGGCCACGGGCGAGGTGCCGTTCGCGCTCTACTACGGCGGGGTGGACACCACGCCGCTCTTCGTCGTGCTGGCGGGCGCTTACGTCGAACGCACGGGCGACGTTTCGCTGATCGACGAGTTGTGGCCTGCGCTGGAACGCGCGGCGGCCTGGGTCGCAGGTGTGTGCGACCGCAACAAACTCGGTCTGCTCGACTACCGGCGCGAATCGGAAGGCGGGCTCGCGAACCAGGGCTGGAAGGACAGCCACGACTCCGTATTCCATGCGGACGGCCGTTTCCCCGATGGCCCGATCGCGCTCGTCGAAGTACAGGCGTATGCGAGCGCGGCGTTCGAAACGATGTCGCGCTTCGCCACGCATCGCGGCCAGGTGGAAGACGCGGCACGCTACGCCGCGCGCGCCGTAAAAATCCGCCGCTGCGTGGAAGAGAAGTTCTGGATGCCGGAGTCGGAGTTCTACGGCATTGCGCTCGATGGCCACGGCGATCTTTGCCGCGTGCTCGCGTCGAACGCGGGACATCTGCTCGCCTTCGGGCTGCCCCAGGAGGAGCGTGGCCGCGCCGTGGCGGAAGTGCTCGAATCGGCGCTGTTTCATACGGGCTGGGGCGTGCGTACGCTCGCGGCGGGCCAGGCGCGTTTCAACCCCATGGCGTACCACAACGGTTCGGTCTGGCCGCACGACAACGCGCTGTGCGCACGCGGTCTCGCGCGCTATGGCCGCAAGGCGGCAGCGGTGCGCCTCTTGCAGGCGCTGTTCGAGGCCGCGGTGACGTTCGACATGCGTCTGCCCGAACTCTTCTGCGGTTTCCCGCGCCGGCGCGGCGAGCCGCCTACCGCGTATCCGGTTGCCTGCCTGCCGCAAGCCTGGGCCGCGGGTTCGCCGTTCATGATGCTCGAAGCGTGTCTTGGCGTGACGATCGACGCGGCGCGCAACGAAGTGCGTGTCGAGCAGCCGATGCTGCCCGAAGGCATCGACTGGCTCGAGGTGGGTGATCTGCGCGTGGGCAAGAATACGGTGACGCTCATGTTCCGCCGCGTGGACGGCAAGGTCGTGGCGTCTGCCGATCGCAGCGACGTGAAGGTGGTGGCGTTGCTTTGAGCGTGAGCGCGGGCTTTGCGGCCCGCGCCAGCGCTTTATTCCCACTTGCAAGGCGGGTGATCGACGCGCTCCAGTGCGAACTGCGGCGCGACGTATCCCGTCTCGACGCCCATCGTGTTGACGATGTGCGGGGCATCGAATTTACTTAGTTCTGCAAGCTGTTCCGCCGAGCCGATGCCCAGTTGCCTGAGCACTTCCACGACGCTCGCATAGAGCGCGGTCAGGTCGCCGTCTTCGATCTTGATCGCGATGCCCAGTGCCGGCCCGCCGGTGTGCGGCGCGGTCGCGGCGCTCGCGCGCACGCCGATCGCATAGCTGCCCGCCGCGCCCACTTTGCCGACGAGCGAGCCTTCGAACGTGCGCATGAGCGCCGTGCAGAAGCGGCCTTCGCCCGCCACGAGTTCCGGGTACGACGTCATCGCACGATAGATGTGCGCGAGCGCCTGCGTGCGCAAGTCGGCCGCGGCGCTTGCGGCGTTCGCGCGATCCTGCGCATCGGCGAGCTTCACGAAGAGCCGCGCGAGGCGCTCGAGCGGGAACGCCGGCGTGGGCAGGTTGCAGCCGTCGATGGCCCACTCGACGCCCGTCCCGGGCAGCTCGCAGACCTCGGCCACGACGCGCTTCACATGCTGCTGCAAGGGATGCGAAGGAAGATGGTAATCGGCCAGCGCGGCGCCAATGGAGCGCGCGCCGGCCAGCATGCCCGCGTGCTTGCCCGAGCAGTTGCTGCACACCGCGCCCGGCGTGAAGTCGCGCTTGATCCACGCCTTGTACACGGCATCGGAGAGCGGCGCGTGCCCGCCGCAACGCAGGTCCGCTTCCGAGGCGGAAACCTTGGCGAGCATCGCGCGCACGCGTTCGATATGGCGGTCCTCGCTGCTATGCGAGGCGCACATGAGCGCGAGATCGGCGTCGTCGAAGCCGAAGCGCTCTAGCGCGCCCGTCTCGACCACGGCGAGCGCCTGCGCGGGCTTGGCCGCCGAGCGTACGAGCGTCATGCGATGCGGGTCGCCGAGCGCGTAGAGAAGGCGCCCCTGGGCGTCGACCACGGCGACGTGGGCGACATGCGTGGTTTCGATTACGTCGCCGCGCAGGACTTTTACGGCGGGTTGGGAGGCGCTTGTCGTCATCGCTCGTCTGCCTTTGATCTTGGGTTTCGATCGCGCTTGCCACTCGCAAAACTGCGCGCTCTGCGCGGTCGCCGTGCGATTCTAATCCGCGCTGCGGACTGTGGACGTTGGCACCCCCTCATCCTGCTAGCGCATTTGCCGCGCGACGCGGCAAGCTGCTAGATCCCACGCGCCGCTGCCTACCGTCTTCAGCAGCACGGGACTGTCGTAACGCGCCGCGCCGTCCGCCACGGCGGAGCCGATCGTGCGCACGTTCGCCCAGTCGATGCCTGCCTGCAGCAGGTCGCCGGCTTCTTCGCGAGCGGCCGCCAGATCGTCCACGAACAGGCGGCTCGCGCGCACCGTTTCCTGCCCGATCTCGGCGGCGTCCGGGGTGAAGGACCCGACGCCGATCACGAGCCGGTCCTTGCGCGCCGCGCAGTCGTACACGGGCGTCTTGCTCGTCGTCGCGGCGATGACCGTATCGACCTCGTCAGGCACGGCGCCGTGCGCGGGCGTCAAGCGCACGCCGGACTGCGCCATCCGGGCGCGGAATGCTTCCACGGAAGCCTCGGTCCTGCCTTGCACGTAGAGCGTTGCCTCGGGATGCAGCTGGCCGATCGCCTCGGCATGAAACCGCGCCTGCTGCCCGGTGCCGATCAGTAGGAACGCGCGCGGCGTGCCCGGGTGAAGCAGGCGCACGCCCAGCTTGGAGAGGGCAGCGGTGCG
>DATBXG010000898.1:0-3991 GCA_036514415.1 Paraburkholderia sp. | reverse complement strand
CGTGATCGCGTACTGCCTCACCACCTACCCCGTCGTGCTCGGCCCGAACTACTTCACGCATCTGGCGATCTTCTCGTTCGCCGTGGCGATCGGCGCCGTGGCCAATTACGACCAGGACCGCATCCAGATCGAACAGGAGCGCGCCATGCTGGCCACGGCGGGCAGCGTGGCGCACGAACTGCGCACGCCGCTCGTGGCGATACGCGTGGGCGCCGCGGGCCTCATGCGCTATCTGCCCGCGCTGCTCGACACCTATCAGCTCGCCCAGCGCAGCCGTTTGCCCGTGCCCAAAATACGCGTGGCGCATCTGCATTCGCTGCAAGGCGTGGTAGGACGCATCGAGCAGGAAGCCCTGCATTCGAACGCCATCATCGACATGCTGCTCGCCACGGCGCGCTTCACGGGCGGGAGCATGCAAAACGCAACGACGTGCTCGATCGTGCATTGCGTGGAAACCGCACTTGCGCGTTTTCCGTTTCGCGAAGGCGATCGTCGCCGGGTAATCTGCAATCTGCGCCCCGATTTCGACTTTCACGGATCTGAAATGCTGACCGTTCATGTGCTCTTCAACCTGCTCAAAAATGCCTTCCGGCATATGGGCGGCATCGACGGCGCGCAGATTTCGATTCGTCTTGAATCAGGACAACGGGTCAATCGCCTGATTTTCAGCGATACGGGCACCGGTATTTCCCCTGAGGTATTGCCGCACATCTTCACGCGCTTTTATACTTCGACAACCGCCACCGATGACGTGTCGCTCGGAGCAGGAATCGGGCTGGCATTCTGTCGCGATGTCATGCAAGCGATGGGAGGGACAATTACCTGCTCTTCCGTAAAAGGCGAATACACAGAGTTCGTTTTGACATTCCCAGCGCCATGACGAAAGCCATTCAGCCGTTCTCCTATCCGACCACCGTCGCGTTCGTCGACGACAGCGCCGCGTTCCTCTCGAACCTGAGCCTGCAACTCGACCCCGACCTGGCCTTCCGCCTGTTCAGCTCCCCCACCGAGGCGCTGAAGTTTCTCAATGGCCGCGCCGGGCTGGACAGGGCCGCGGAGCCCATCTTCAGCCCCTATCTCGACCGCACGGAAGAAAACGATGCGCACCAGGTGATCGCCATGCGCGTCGATGCGATCCGTAGTCTCGTCCATAACGCTTCCCGCTTCGAGTCGGTTTCGGTCGTGGTAGTCGATTACGACATGCCGGAGGTCAACGGCATGGAGTTTTGCCGCCGCATTGCCGACCCGTCGATCAAGAAGATCGTGCTGACCGGCAAAGCCGACGAGCACGTGGCCGTGAAGAGCTTCAACGAAGGCTTGATCGACCGTTTCATCCGCAAGCATGAAGTCGATGCCGTGGAAACGCTGAACCAGGCGATCGGCGATATGCAGCGCGCGTATTTCGACCGCTGCTGCAGCACGGTGCTCGAAGCGCTCGCGGTGTCCGAGTATGCCTTCCTCAAGGATCATGCGCTCGCCGCGCACGTGAAAGGCATTGCCGATTCATTGGGCATCGTCGAGCACTATCTCTCGTACCAACCGCACGGACTCCTGATGTTCGACGGGGTCGGCACCGCATATCTGCTCGTCATCCACACCGACGAATCACTGCGCGGCGTGCGCGAAATCGCCGTCGAACAGGGTGCGCCCATCAGCTTCCTCGCCGAGCTGGACAGCCGTCGCAGTCTGCCGTATTTCTGGCGCACGGAAGGCTACTACCCGTCACAGTGCGTGGAATGGCAGCCGTATATGCATCCGGCATCGGAATTTCACGGCGACCGCCGCTACCTCTACGCGATCGTGAAGAAGCCGGCGGGGCTCGCGCTCGACAACGTCGTGCCCTACGACCGGCATCTCGACCAGCTGGACCGCGAGATCCAGGCGGCGTGGGATTCGCCCTGATTTACGGCACTGATTTACGGCACTATCTCCGCCAGCCGTAATCGGGCACACCCCACGCTATCGCTGTCTCGCTCCACGCCGCCTCGGCTGCGCGAGGCTCAGGCCGCCACGGCCGCCATCGGCATGTTCACCACCGCCTGCGGCACACGCACGCGCGTACGGCCCGCGTTGCGCTCATTGCGGCGCGTGGAAGGCCAGTTCCACATCTGCACCTCGTCGCGAATTTCCGCGCACACGTCGACGAGGCGCTCGAGTTCCTCCTCGCACAGCGCCGCATTGAGGGAGAGCCGCACGAGCGAGCGGTTCTGCGCGGTGGCGGGCGCGCAGAACACCGAACCGAAGATGCCGCGTGCTTCGAGCGCGTCACGCAGCACGATCGTCTGCGGTTCCGGCCCGGCTTCCAGCGCGATGATCTGCGTTTCACTGCCGTTCAGGTTGTAGCCGAGTTCGGCAAGCCGCGCGCGCACGTAACGCGCGTTGGCCGCGACGCGCGTGCGACGCCAGTCTTCGCGCTCGATCACGTCGAGCGTCGCCGCGAGACCCGCCGTTTCATGGGGCAGCAGCGTCGAACTGAAGATGGCGGGCAGCGCCTCGCACTTGAAATACTCCTGGAAGCGGCGCGAACAGCTGATGATGCCGGCGCGCCCCGCAAACGCCTTCGCGAGGCTGGCCGTGCGGAAATGCACGCGGTCGATGAGCCCGAGCTCGGCCACCATCCCCGCGCCGTGCGGGCCGTGCGTGCCGAGCGAATGTGACTCGTCGACGACCAGCACGCAGTCGTGCTCGGCGCACACCTCGGCGATCGCGGCGAGCGGCGCCACGCTGCCGTTCGTGCTGTACACCGAATCGACGATCACAATGCCTGCCCCGTAGCGCTGGATGCGCTGCTCCAGGTGATCGACATCGTTGTGGAAGAAACTAATTGCACGCGCACCGGCGCTGCGTATGCCTTCCCACAGCGACATGTGCGCCATCATGTCGACGTACACCGGCGTCTGGGCATTCGCGATCGACTGGATAAGCCCCGTATTGGCAGCAAAACCCGACTGGCACAGCACACTCGCCTCGGCCCCCATGTATGCCGCGAAGCGGTCTTCGAGCGCGAGTTGCGGGCAATCGTCGCCGTGCAGAAATACGCCCGACATCAGCAACCCGTTGCCCTCCGAGCGGATGCTCATGCACATTGCATCGAGAATCTCGGGATGACGCGCGATCGAAAGGTAATCATTACTCGAAAGGTGCAAGGCATCAGCATTCGCAACGCGGCCCTTCATGATGTGCCCCCCGGCCCAGCTTTCCTGCACGCGTTCGGTGTAGTAACGGTCTACACGTGCTGCGAGGAATGCGGGCAATGCCGCGTCGTTGTTATGTGCGCTACGCCAGTTGCTACCAACTTTCATCTCAGGCTCCTTGTGGTTGAAGACCGCCCCCGGTGGCGACTTGTCTGGTCAGAAAGGATTCCGGGAGGCAGCCCGTAATGCGCCCGCAGCGGAACGACACGTGCGATGAGGCATGACGTGCGCGTTCCGGCAACGGACTTTTGAATGTGGGTGATGCAATGGCTGGCGAGCGCGTGAGTCGCGGCGCGCGGCCGGGGGCGGCCCGGGCCGGCGGCGCCAGAGCGCGCTTGAGTGCGATGCGAATTCGAAAACCAATGCGGGCGCGGGGCGCCTCGCGCAAGCGCCTCCATATCCGTACGAATCCCGCTTCGCGTGATCGCCACTGGTTACAAGGGAAGAAACGCCTGCTCGAAAATTTTGAGGCGCGCCACGCAGGCGATAGAGGCCATACACGTCATGCAGCGAAAGCGCCTTCACGCTGCACGCAACGTCAGTCGCGCCATTGATAATTATCGTTTAAAAACAGCGCACTTATGCTTTTCGCGGCGCGCAACTATGCGTCGCGCATGGAGATTTGACAAGGCTTGCTCGTCGCGCCGCGAAAGGCCGCGACCATTCATTCACAACGCATAGACAGCGTGAAGCGAAACGGGCGAATCGTCATGCGGCCACCACGCGGTCGCGCCCGCTCCATTCGCCTGGGCGATAAAGGCGCGGCGCGTGAGCGCGCCGGTCAACTCGTCGTGATT
>DATBXG010000897.1:0-5933 GCA_036514415.1 Paraburkholderia sp. | reverse complement strand
TCGCCGTGCTGCCGGCACTCGGCGCTTCGACCGCGCGCGGCGTGCTGATCCGCACTGCGGGCCAGGTCTCGAATGTGGCGTTCTTCGCGGTGGGCTTCGTGATCGCGACGGGCGTGTTCGACGCGCTGCGTGGCAGCGGCGGTTCGATCGACGCCATCGTGAACAGTACGTGGGGCCGCGTGCTGCTGATCAAGGCGACGCTTGTCCTGCTCGCGCTCGTGATGGGCGGCTTCAACCGGCTCGTGGCGATGCCGGAACTGCGGCGCGCGGCATCGACGGCGGCGGCGCGCCGCTTCGTCAACGTGATCCATCTCGAAGCGATCGTGATGACCGGCGTGCTGGTGATCGCGGCCGCGCTCGCGCACAGCGTGCCGGGCTACGTGTTGCAGGGCTGAAACGTCGTCGCCGTGGCTTCTTCGTAGCTGATTCGCAGTTTATTCGTAGCCGAGCCGGTGACTGAGGATTGGCGCGCAGAAGAGGGCGATGGCGCAGCCCGTGGCGTTGCCTTCGAGTCCCGCGAGCGAGGCCGCCGACGAAGGATTCGCGATCAGCGCAACCAGTTGCGGCGCGCACCACAGCGCCGCGCGTCTGGCGTTCATCTGTGCATCACCATTCGGCGACGCTGCCATCCTCGTGACGCCACACCGGATTGCGCCAGCGGTGACCGGTCTTCGCCATCTCACGCACCTTCTCTTCGTTCACGTCGATGCCGAGGCCCGGGCCTTGAGGAATCGAGACGAAGCCGTCTTCGTATTTGAAAACCTCGGGATTCCTGATGTAGTCGAGCAGGTCGTTGCCCTTGTTGTAGTGGATGCCGAGGCTCTGTTCCTGGATGAACGCGTTGTAGCTCACGGCGTCGATCTGCAGGCAGGTGGCGAGCGCGATCGGCCCGAGCGGGCAGTGCAGCGCGAGCGCGACGTCGTACGCTTCGGCCATCGCGGCGATCTTGCGGCACTCCGTGATGCCGCCCGCGTGGGAGGCGTCGGGCTGGATGATGTCCACGTAGCCGCCCGCGAGAATGTGCTTGAAATCCCAGCGCGAGTAGAGACGCTCGCCCAGCGCGATCGGCGTGCTGGTCTGGTTGACGATGTCGCGCAGCGCCTCGACATTCTCGGAGAGCACGGGCTCTTCGATGAACATCAGCTTGAACGGATCGAGCTCCTTCGCGAGCACCTTGGCCATGGGCTTGTGCACGCGGCCATGGAAGTCCACGCCAATGCCGACGTTCGGGCCCACGGCTTCGCGCACGGCCGCGACGTTGTTGATGACGCCTTGCACCTTGTCAAACGTGTCGATGATCTGCAGTTCTTCCGAGCCGTTCATCTTCACGGCCTTGAAGCCGCGCTCGACCACGGCGCGCGCGTTGTTGGCGACATCGCTCGGACGGTCGCCGCCGATCCACGAATACACCTTGATCTTGTCGCGCACCTGGCCGCCGAGCAGCGCGTGCACCGGCACGCCATGATGCTTGCCCTTGATGTCCCATAGCGCCTGGTCGACGCCGGCAATGGCGCTCATCGAGATCGGGCCGCCGCGGTAGAACCCCGCGCGATACATCACCTGCCAATGGTCTTCGATGAGGAGCGGGTCCTTGCCGATCAGGTAGTCGGCGAGCTCGTCGACGGCGGCTGCGACCGTGTGCGCGCGGCCCTCGACGATCGGCTCGCCCCAGCCGACGATGCCCTCGTCCGTTTCGATCTTGAGAAAGAGCCAGCGCGGCGGGACGACGAAGGTTTCGATCCTGGTGATTTTCATGCGGTGTCTCCGGAAAAATGGGGCGGCGCGAGGCGCAACACGCGCGAGCAGCACGTCTTCAGCGCACATGCTACTGCAAAATTCGCCTTTAAGTGCTATTAATAGTATTATTTGGCGTCAATTCCCAGTATCTGGGCTTGGGCCGCATCGACCATTCCTGAAGGAGAAAGCCGATTCAACGCGATCTGCATGGCACCGTGGCCTACGAACTCGGGAGCGCGATCCTGCGCGGCGACTATCCGCCCGCGACGGTGCTGCCGCGCGAGGCCGAACTGATGGAGGCCTTCGACGTGAGCCGCACGGTGCTGCGCGAGGCGCTGCGCACGCTCACGTCGAAAGGGCTCGTGGAATCACGCCCGCGCGTGGGTACGCGGGTGCGCGCGCGCGACGCCTGGAACCTGCTCGATGCCGACGTGCTCGACTGGTACGCGCGCGTCGCGCCGCCACTCGCCTTCGCGCTCAAGCTGCAGGAAATGCGCGAGATGATCGAGCCGTTTGCCGCAGGGCTGGCCGCAAATGCGCACGACGCCGAAGCGCTTGCGTCGATCGCCGTCGCGCACGAGGCCATGGCCGAGGCGCGCAATGTGGACGAATGGGTGCGCGCGGACCTGCGCTTTCATCTCGCCGTGCTCGGCGCTTGCCGCAACGAATTGCTGGTGCCGCTCGGCACGCTGATCGAGCGCACGCTCGAGGGGCAGTTGCGCGTGAACGCGAAGCGTGCCGAAGTGTTCAACGCGGCGCTGCCGGATCACACCGTCGTGTACGAGGCGATCGCACGCCGCGACGCGCATGCCGCGAACCGCGCAATGGCGGCGTTGTTGCGTGTGACGCGCGAGCGCATCGAGGGCTGAATGTCTATGTCTGATGGGTGCGTGCGCAACGAATCGCGAAAAGGCGCAGCGAATTGAAGGTGTGAAATGTTTGCGTCTGGCGGGCTTTGGTTCCGCTGAGCAGCGAGGCTTGAACTTCGGAAATGAAAAAAGCCGCTGTTCCTTGCGGAACAGCGGCTTTTCGCATTTGGTGGCGAATCAGGGATTCGAACCCCGGACCTGCGGATTATGATTCCGTCGCTCTAACCGACTGAGCTAATTCGCCGAAGAAGACGAATTATGGCAATGCACCCGGAGGCTGTCAACCCCCTTCGCCATCTTTTTTCAACCGGCGCTTGGGAGCCGAGGTGCTCCCGTCCGCAAGCGCCCCAGGCCAACCCTCAATCCTGCGCGTAAATATCCGAGTCCTTGGTTTCTTTCACGAACAGCATGCCGATCACGAAGGTCCCCAGCGCGATGATGATCGGATACCAGAGGCCCGAGTAGATGTCACCGCGAGCCGCCACGATCGCGAAGGCCGTCGCAGGCAGGAAGCCGCCGAACCAGCCGTTGCCGATGTGATAGGGCAGCGACATCGAGGTGTAGCGGATGCGTGTCGGGAACATCTCGACCAGCATCGCCGCGATCGGCCCGTACACCATCGTCACGAAGATCACGAGGATCGTCAGCATCACCACGGTCATCGGCCAGTTGAGCTGCGCCGGGTCGGCCTTGAGCGGATAGCCCGCCGCCTTCAATGCAGCCGCAAGCGTCTTCTCGAACAACGCACCCGCTTCCTTCGCGCCGGGCGCCCGGCCGTTGAACGTGTCGATGGTCGTGTCGCCCACCTTGATCTGCGCGAGCGTGCCCGCCGGGGCCGCCACGTTCTCGTAGTTCAGGCCGGCCTTCGAGAGCGCGCTCTTTGCGATGTCGCACGAACTCGTGAACTTCGCGGTGCCCACCGGGTTGAACTGGAACGAGCACTCGGCCGGGTCCGCGATCACGACGATAGGCGCGCGCTGCGTGGCGGCTTCGAGCGCCGGGTTCGCGTAGTGCGTGATCGCCTTGAAGATCGGGAAGTAGGTGAGCGCCGCGATCAGGCAGCCGGCCATGATGATGGGCTTGCGGCCGATCTTGTCCGAGAGCGAGCCGAAGAACACGAAGAACGGCGTGCCGATCAGGAGCGCCAGCGCGATCAGGATGTTGGCGCTGGCGCCGTCCACCTTGAGCGTCTGCGTGAGGAAGAAGAGCGCGTAGAACTGGCCCGTGTACCAGACCACAGCCTGGCCGGCCGTGACGCCGAAGAGGGCAAGCAGCACGACCTTGAGGTTCTTCCATTGGCCGAATGCTTCCGTGAGCGGCGCCTTCGAGATCTTGCCCTCCGCCTTGATGCGCTTGAACGCCGGCGATTCGTCGAGTTGCAGGCGAATCCACACCGAAACCGCGAGCAGCAGGATCGACGCGACGAACGGAATGCGCCAGGCCCACGCGGCGAACTGCTCTTCGCCGGTGAAGGTGCGCACGCCGAGGATCACGAGCAGCGAGAGGAACAGGCCGAGCGTGGCCGTCGTCTGGATCCACGAGGTGTAGAAGCCGCGGCGGCCGGGAGGCGAGTGTTCAGCGACGTAGGTCGCCGCACCGCCGTACTCGCCGCCGAGCGCGAGGCCCTGCAGGAGGCGCATGCCGATGAAGATCACCGGCGACGCAATGCCGATCGACGCGTAGCCGGGCAGGAAGCCGACCACGAAGGTCGAAAGGCCCATGATGACGATCGTGACGAGGAACGTGTGCTTGCGGCCCACGAGGTCGCCGAGGCGGCCGAACACGATCGCGCCGAACGGGCGCACGGCAAAGCCCGCGGCGAAGCCGAGCAGCGTGAAGATGAAGCCGGCGGTCGGATTGACGCCGGAGAAGAAGCTCTTGCTGATGAAGGCCGCAAGCGATCCGGCCAGGTAGAAGTCGTACCACTCGAACACAGTGCCGAGCGACGACGCGAAGATCACGCGTTTTTCGTCGCGGGTCATCGGCGCGTGCGAGACTTGTCCGCCAACGGTTGCCATAAATGTCTCCAGTATTGATATGCGTGTGGTCCGTCGGGCGGCGAACATGCAGCACGCTGCCGCCAGAGGTCCTGCGGAGCATTATTGGAATGGAAACTTACTGGCTTCTGACGCGCGTGCGGGTTTCTGAGGGGGGTGTCGGAAGGGGGTGCGATTATTCATCGTCGCTTAATCGCACTTTAAGTAATTGCATTTGCGGCCGAATGTCTCGCAACGTGCATTTTTTGGGTCGCGTATTGCGTATCGGGTAAGGGTAAGTCCCATCCCGGATTTCTGACTCGATCTGTCGGTCTTGCGGCCGATTTGCTGCTTTGGCGGCGAGCGCGCCGTTCAAGCCCGCCCGCGTAGCCGCAGCGTCACGCGCACGAGCGTCCCGGCGAGGCGTGGCGCTTCCTGGTAGACGTGATCGTCGATGGCGAGCGTGCCGCCGTGCATCGTGGTGATCTCGCGCACGATCGCGAGCCCGAGCCCGCTGCCTTCGCCGTCGCGGCCGAGAATGCGGTAGAAGCGCTCGATCACGCGCTCGCGCTCGGCGGCCGGAATGCCCATGCCCGTATCTTCCACCTCGAGATGGACCACGCCTGCCGCGGGGTCGGGCCGCACGCGCACGGTGATGCGCCCGCCCGCGGGCGTGTAGCGGATCGCGTTGTCGATGAGATTCGAGAGCATCTCGCGCAACATCACGGGGTTGCCGTCGACTTCCACGCGCGCCGGCGCTTCATCGCCGCCTTCTTCGCCGCCGCCATCCCTGCCGTATCCCTCTTCGGGGCCTTCGTAGCCGAGATCCATCTGCTTGGCCAGCGCCGGCTGCACCCAGTCGCGCACGGCGTGGCGCGCCACGTCCGCGACGTCGACCGGCGTGAAGATCTGCCCGGACATGCGGTTTTCCGCGCGCGCCAGCGCGAGCAACTGCGTGACGAGCCGCGCGGCGTGCCCGGAGCTAGTCGCGATCTGCTCGAGCGAGCGGTGCACTTCGGCGGGCGCCTCCTGGCGCAACGCGAGTTCGGCCTGGGTGCGCAGGCCCGCGAGCGGCGTCTTCATCTGATGCGCGGCGTCGGCGATGAAGCGCTTTTGCAGCTCCATGTTCTGTTCGAGCCGCGTGAGCAGGTCGTTGAACGAGGTGACGAGCGGCTCGATCTCGGGCGGCGCGCGGCGCGCTTCGAGCGGCGAGAGGTCGTCGGGGCGGCGCATGCGGATGTTCGACTGCAGCGCGTGCAACGGCGCGAGACCGCGCGAGAGGCCGAACCACACCAGCAGGATCGCGAGCGGCAAGATCACGAACTGCGGCAGGATCACGCCCTTGATGATG
>DATBXG010000896.1:0-18791 GCA_036514415.1 Paraburkholderia sp. | reverse complement strand
TCGCCGCCACTCTCTTCATCGACAAGCTGGCGCATCACGCGGCCAGCGGGAGCTGACACTGATGGAACAGATGACATTCGACTATCCGGCGCAACGCGCGATCACGACGCGCGCGCATGTGGGCGTCGTCGGATCCGGCGACCTCGAAGTATTGCTGGCGCCCGCCAGCGCGATGAAAGCGACCGTGACCGTGCGCACCAGCGTCGACGGCTACGGGCACATCTGGAAGAGCGTGCTCGACCGCTTCTTCACGCGCTATGACGGCGCGGCGCAGATCGAAATCAACGACTTCGGCGCGACACCTGGCGTGGTGGCGTTGCGGCTCGCGGAAGCCGTCGAAGCGGCAGACCAGGGAGCGGGCTCATGAGCACGGCAACACTTCAGCATGCGCCCGCGCTGCGCGACAGCTTCATCGAACTGACGGCGCGCGAGCGCGCCCGCGCGCTGCTCGACGAAGGCACGTTCCGCGAGCTGCTCGGCCCGTTCGACCGCATCGAATCGCCGTGGCTGCCGTTGCAGGGCATCGTCTGCCAGGCCGACGACGGCGCGGTGATCGCGCGCGGGACCATCGACGGCCAGCCCGCCGTGGTCGCCGCCATCGAATCCGCGTTCCAGGGCGGCAGCATCGGCGAGGTGTCGGGCAGCAAGATCGCCGCCGCGCTCGAACTCGCACTCGCCGACTGCGAGCGCGGCAAGATCGTGCGGCCCGTCATCCTGTTCGAAACGGGCGGCGTGCGCTTGCAGGAAGCGAATCTCGGCCTCGCCGTGATCGCGGAGATCCAGTCGGCCATCGTCGCGTTGCGCGCTCACGTCCCCGTGGTCGGCGTGATCGCGGGCATGGTGGGTTGTTTCGGCGGCATGTCGCTCGCGGCGGCACTTTGCACGACGCTCGTGATGACGAAGCAAGGCCGCCTCGGCATGAACGGCCCCGAGGTGATCGAGCAGGAAGCCGGCATCGAGGAACTCGATTCGAGCGATCGCCGTCAGGTCTGGCAATTGATCGGCGGCGAGCAGCGCACGCAAACAGGCTTCGCCGATGCGCTGGTGGAAGATGCCGTGGACGACGTGCGCGCCGCCGTGCGCGCGGCGTTTGCGCAAGGCTTTCCGTCGACGCACCGCTCGGCGAACGTGGATGCCACGCTCGCGAGACTCGCGCAGATCGATCCCGAGAGCGTCACCCCAGAAACGATGCGCGCGGTGTTCGCCGCGTCGCCCCTGAAGCTGCGCGGAGAAAACGCATGAACGACACGACGACGAGCCGCGGCGCACGCTGGCTGCGCGCCCTCGCGGGTGCAGACGCACAAGGCGCGTGCGTTCGGTACGCCGATGCGCCGCTCGGCGACGAGACCGCGCGCTTCATCACCGTAGCGCCCGATCCCGCGAACCGCTTTCCGCGTGCGCGCGACAACGTGGTGGGCCTCGAACAAGGCTGGCATCTCGCGAAGGCCGTGCGCGACGCGATGGCCGAAGACGCCGCGAGCGGCAAGCGCCGCCCCATCATTGCGATCGTCGACGTGAAGAGCCAGGCCTACGGCTATCGCGAGGAGATGCTCGGCATCCACCTCGCGTGCGCATCGGCCGTGGACGCCTATGCAAGCGCGCGCCTCGCCGGGCATCCCGTGGTGGCGCTGATCGTCGGCCCCGCGATGTCGGGCGCGTTCCTCGCGCACGGCTACCAGGCCAATCGCATCGTCGCGCTCGACGCGCCCGGCACGATGGTCCACGCCATGGGCAAGGAAGCCGCGGCGCGCGTCACGCGGCGCAGCGTCGAGGATCTCGATGAACTCGGCGAGAGGATCGTGCCGATGTCGTATTCGATGGCCTCGTTCGCGAAGCTCGGTCTGCTCGACGAACTGATCGAAGGCGTCGATGCGGACGCGCCCAGCGACGCCCAGATCGCGCGCGTGCGCGACGTGCTCGCGCAGCAGGTGCGCGAAGCACGCGCCGACAAGAGCGGTCTCGCGCATCGCTTGCAGGGCGAATCGGCACAGCGCACGCGCGCGGCGTCGATCGCGGTGCGCAAGCGCCTGGCGCAGCAGTGGGACGCCAGCTGATGCGCGTCTGCGCCGCCCCGCCGTTCGTCGAAGATGCGCCGCGCGTGGACGATGCGCGCTGGCGCGCACACGACCTGCTGCGTATTCGACGTGGCGCATGGATTGCGCTTTCGAGCGACGAGCCGGACTGGGTGCGCGACGCGCTCGCCCGCGCGCCCTGGGTCGTCGTGCGGCGTACGCGCGCTGCGGCAGGTTTCGTGGCGGTCGGCGTGCGGGGCTGCGCGCGTTCACAGCGTTTCGGCACATGGCTAAATACTGAGGATATCGAATCATCTTCAGGACCGGAGGACCTTCGCGATATCGAGCCCCTGCGAGAGCGCCGCGCACTGCCTGCGTTCATCGCGCTGGCCGCCCTGCGCGAGACCGCCTCGCCACTGCGCGAATACGTCTGGGGACCCACGGGCAGCGCGGGTTTCGAACTCGCCACGAGCGTCCCCGCCCTCACGGCGTCGAGCGATCTCGACATCCTGATTCGCCTGCCGCAACGCGTCTCGCGCGCGGCGATCGACTCGCTTGCGCAAACGCTCGCGCAAACCGCCAGCCGCACCGGCACGCGCGTCGACGCGCAGCTCGAAACGCCTTCTGGCGGCGTCGCGCTCGCCGAACTCGCCGCGCACAAGCCACGCGTGCTGGCACGCGCTTCGAGCGGCGCGCAACTCGTCGCCGATCCCTGGCGCACGCCATGACGCTCGCGCTGGTGTTTCCCGGCCAGGGCGCGCAAAGTCCCGGCTTTCTCCACAAGCTGCCGCAGCACGACGCGGTGCGGGCGACGCTCGCCGAGGCATCGGCCGCGCTTGGCTTCGACGTCCTCACGCTCGACAGCGACGACGGCTTGCGCTCCACGATTGCGGTGCAGATCGGGCTCACGGTCGCGGGCGTTGCCGTCGCGCGCGCGCTCGTCCGGGACGGCCTCGTGCCGCAGTTCTGCGCAGGGCTATCCGTGGGCGCCTATGCAGCCGCGGTGAGCTGCGAAGCCCTGACGTTCGGCGACGCGCTGCACATGGTGCGCAAACGCGCCGAGCTGATGGAGAGCGCATGGCCATCGGGCTACGGCCTCACGGCCGTCGCGGGGCTGAGCGAGACGCAGGTGGAAACGCTCGCGCAAGCGCATGCGCGCGATGGCGGCGAAGCCGTATACGTGGCGAACGTCAACGCGCCGCGCCAGATCGTCGTGGCCGGGGCCGATGCGGCGCTCGAAGCCTTCGCCGCACGCGCGCTTGCGGCCGGCGCGCGCAAGGCGCAACGGCTCGAGGTTGCCGTTCCTTCGCATTGCGAACTATTGGCCGACGCCGCCGACGCGCTCGCCACGTGGGCGCGAGACGTTCCGTTTAGCGCGCCACGCAGCGTCTACGTCGATAATCGCGGCGGCCGCCCGCTCCACAGCGCCGACGCGATCCGCGCCGATCTCGCCACCAACATGCGCTACACAGTGCGCTGGTACGACGCGCTGACGGTCATGATCGAATCGGGCGCGAGCGTGCTGGTCGAAGCGCCGCCGGGCCAGGTGCTCACCGACATCGCGCGCGGGCAGTATCCCGAGGCGGCAGCGCTCGCGGCATCGACCTTGCCGCTGGAGCGGCTCGTTGCCATCGTGCGGCGGCGGTTGGGTGAGGTTGCCTGAGTCGTGTGCGCGAGCGCCGAATGCGGCGTTTATGCGCATAAAGAGTTATTCGACTTATACGGCAAGACCACACGCGCCGAGCCAGTCGCCACGCGAGAAAATCGGCGATCTCACGCCCATCTCACGCGATTTATCATCTTATTTTCGCAAACCCGCCGTCACGACGCGAAACGTGAGATTCACACGCTCCCCGCCCACGGCGGGCTCCTTCGGCACGCGATGCCGCCACTGCGCCTGGGTCTTGCCCTGCATCACGAGCAGGCTGCCGCTCGTCAGGCGGAAGGAGCGCACCACGCCCGTCGCGTTGTGGCGCAGGTCGAAGCGCCGCGTCGCGCCGAGGCTCAGCGAGGCAATGACCGGTTCCGGGCCCAACTCGGGTTCGTGATCGGCATGCCAGCCCATGCTGTCGGTGCCCGTGCGATAACGATTGAGCAGCACGCTGTTGAAGCGCACGCCGCACAGCGCAGAGATGGCATCGCGCAGCTCGGCCACCTTGGCCGTCCACGGCTGCGGCACGTTGCGGATACCCGAGTAAATGTAGACCGCGCCCTCATCGCCCTGCCAGGCCGTGAGACGCGGCTGGTCCACCCAGCCGCCGGGCGTGCGGATGCGCTCCTGGCGCCAGTCAGTCTCGGCGATGATGCGCGCGAGCGCGTCGGCCGCCGCGTCGGCCGCGAGCCATGACGGATGCCACGCCACGTCGGGGTGAGGCGCGGACTGGGGCATGCCGTCGAAGAGATCGAACATCGCGAGTGCTTGAATCGAGCGGGGAAAACGTGCAGTTTCGCATGGCGCGGACCCGGCCGCCGCGCCTCGCCGATTTCAGCCGTTCTGCATCCGGGATCAGGTGAGCAGCGCGATATAGAACACCGCCGCGCCGATGAGCGCGCCGGTGAAACAGAAGCCTTCGGCAGGCTCGTCGGTGGTGCGGGAGCGCAGCCACGCGCCCACTACGCCGAACATGCCCGCGATACCCAGGGCGACGAACACCATCACGACGTCGAACAACACGCTTCGGCCGATGTCCGGGATATCGACGCGCTTGATGGCGAAATAAAGCGCGACCGCCATGATCGAGAGCATGACCATCGGCAGCATGACGTGGCTGCCCTCATACCCGACGTGACGACCATGCAGCCCCTCATGCAGCCCATGCGTGACCGGCCGGATGATTTTCATGATTCGTCTCCCCCAGAGCGCCCGAAACCACGCGGGCCTCGATTCGAGCATAGTCCATCGCCGAGGCCGATTCAATGGACGTTTAATTAAGTGAGCGCAGCCCCGCATGAACATAGTGCGACGACTGGGATCGCACTGGCAATCCAGGGAAATGCCGCAGCGCCACAACCCTGCTGCGCGTCGCGCAAGCGCCCATTCATACACGCATGCATGTATGTCGATACCTATTCGGCCACGGCTTCGATGACGCGTCGCAGCAACCACGATGGAAAGCCGCCGCTGCGCGCCGGCACGAACTCTGCTGCCCCGGTAAAATGCAACGCAGCCGCCTGCGCCGCCCGTCCGCTGCGTTCTCGACGCCTGGGCCTTACCGCAGCGCACTGCGCCGCCCCTGCCATCCGTTCGCGCCGCCATGCCCCGACTCTCGTTTCTGGTCCGCTTCATCGCCATCGGCGTGCTGCTGCATGCTTATGTCGGCTTTCGCCTGATTCCCGACCTGCCCGTGCCCGCCGCCGGCAAATGGCTCGCGGCGCTGTGGCTCGTGCTCTCGGTGCTGTTCATCCCGCCCGGCATGCTCGCGCGGCGCTTCAAGCGCCAGCCGCTCGGCGACCGCCTCGCCTGGATCGGCATGCTCGCCATGGGCTTCTTCTCGTCGCTGCTCATGCTGACGATCGCGCGCGACATCGTGCTCGCCTCGGCCATGACCGTGGAGGCGCTGTGGCCCCGCGCCATCGATCTCGCGGGCTGGCGCACCGTGAGCGCCGCCACGGTGATCGCGCTCGCGTTCCTTTCCTCCGCATTCGGCTTCTTCAATGCGCGGCGGCGCGCGCGCGTGCGCAACGTCGAGGTGCCGATTCGCGGCCTGCCAGCCGCGCTCGACGGCTTCACCATCGTGCAGCTGAGCGACATCCACGTCGGGCCGACGATCAAGCACGGCTACGTCGACGCGATCGTGCGCGCGGTGAACCAGCTCGACGCCGACGTGGTCGCCATCACCGGCGACGTGGTGGACGGCAGCGTGGCGCATCTCGCCGATCACACCGCGCCGCTCGGCAAGCTCAACGCGCAGCACGGTGTGTATCTCGTGACCGGCAATCACGAGTACTACTCCGGCGCGGATGCGTGGATTGCCGAGTTCCGCCGCATCGGCCTCACGGTGCTGATGAACCAGCATGTGGTGATTGAGCACGGTGGCGCGCGGCTCGTGCTGGCCGGCGTGACCGACTACACGGGCGGCCAGTTCGATCCCGCGCACCGCAGCGATCCGGCCGCGGCGCTGCGCGGCGCGCCCGCCGACGTCAACACACGCGTGCTGCTCGCGCACCAGCCGCGCACCGCGCACGCCGCCGCCGACGCGGGCTTCACGCTGCAGCTGTCCGGCCACACGCACGGCGGCCAGATCTTCCCGTGGAATTTCCTCGTGCGGCTGCAGCAGCCGTTCACGGCGGGCCTCGAGAAACTCGGCAGTCTGTGGGTCTATACGAGCCGCGGCACCGGCTACTGGGGGCCGCCCAAGCGCCTTGGCGCGCCTTCGGAAATCACGCGCGTGCGGCTCGTGGGCGCGCATTGAGGGCGGGCTGAGGGCGGGCTGAGGGCGTACTGAGGGCCCGCTGAGTGCACATCGCAGGCGGCGCGCGACGGCCCGCGCGGCCTTGCCGGTATCATCGGGCAATGCCGTCGTTCGTCCGCCCCACGGCCTTAACTGGAATCCCAGCTCATGGAAGGCAACAAGCACCTTCACCAGACGTCGTTCTACTTGCTGCTGTTCGCGGTATCCGTCGCGCTGTGCTTCATTCTCGCGCCGTTCTTCAGCACGGTGCTCTGGGGCGCCATTCTCGCGTTAATCTTCCAGCCGGTGCAGCGCAGGCTCGTCGCGCGGCTCGGGCGCAGGCGCAATCTCGCCGCGCTCATCACGCTCACGATCTGCGTGGTGATCGTGATCTTCCCGCTCACGCTCGTGGCGGGCACGCTGGTCCAGCAGGTCACCCTGGCCTACCAGCAGGTGCGCAGCGGCAGTCTCGACTTCGGCGCGTACTTCAGCCAGATCGTCCATGCGCTGCCTGTGTCGATTCAGAACCTGCTCGCGCGCTACGACCTCATGGATCTGCCGGGACTGCAGCAGCGGCTTTCGGCGGGCGCCGCGCAGATCAGCCAGTTCATCGCCACGCGCGCGCTGAGCTTCGGGCAGAACACCCTGCAGTTTCTGGTGAGCTTTGGCGTGATGCTCTATCTGTTCTTCTTCCTCGTGCGCGACGGCTGCGAAATCTCGCGGCTCGTGCGCGACGCCATTCCGCTCGACGAACAACACAAGCTGCATCTCATGCGCAAGTTCACGACGGTGATACGCGCGACGGTGAAGGGCAACGTGGCGGTCGCGGTCGTGCAGGGCGGGCTGGGCGGCATCGCGCTCTGGGTGCTCGGCATTCAGGGCGCGCTGCTGTGGGGCTTCATGATGATGCTGCTCTCGCTCCTGCCCGCCGTGGGCGCGGCGCTGGTGTGGGGGCCGATCGCCATTTACTTCCTGTCGATAGGCGCGATGGCCAAAGGTGTCGGGCTCATCGTTTTCGGCTCGGTGGTGATCGGCACCGTGGACAACGTGCTGCGCCCGGTGCTCGTGGGCAAGGACACGCGCCTGCCCGACTGGGTCGTGCTGATCTCGACGCTCGGCGGCATTTCGCTCATCGGCATCAACGGCTTCGTGATCGGGCCGCTCGTGGCGGCGCTCTTCATCAGCTGCTGGGACCTGCTGCGCAAGGATCAGCACAACCTCGAAAACGAGCGCACGCCCGTGGAAGACGAGCCCGTATAAGGGCGTTGCGCAGCGGCATCAGGGCGAGACGTGCAGCGGCAAACCGGCGCGGCCCTGGCGCGCGATGCCGGCAGCGACAGGCGCCTCGCGCGCGTCGCCGCCGTCCACGGCCACCGAGAAGCCGAACGTATTGACACCGTCAGCACTGCGCACGAACACCGTGCCGCCGTGCATCTCCGCCACGGCCTTGACGATCGAAAGCCCGAGCCCGTGATTTTCGTGACTGTTCGAGCGCGCTTCCTGAATGCGGTAGAAGCGGTCGAAGATATGTTCGCGCACCACCGGATCGAGCGGCTCGCCGGGGTTCGAAACGGCGATCTCGACGTGCCCGTCCTGCGGCGCGACGGTAGCGCACAGGGTCGTGCCGGGCTGCGAATGCTGGATCGCATTGACGAACAGATTGCTCACGGCGCGCCCGATCAGCGACGTGTTCACCCATGCGCGCGCGTCGCCCTGCACTTCCACGCGTAGCTGCGCTTCTTCCAGCGGCATCTCCAGAAAGTCGAGCATGCGCTCGAGCTCCGCGCGCAACGACACTTCAGCGAGATCCGTCGCACGTTCGCCGCGATCGCTGCGCGAGAGGAACAGCATGTCGTTCACGATGACGCGCAATCGTTCGAACTCCTCGAGATTCGATTGCAGCGTCTGTTGCAGCTGCTCGACCGAACGGTCGCGCGTGAGCGCCACCTGGGTCTGGCCGATCAGGATGCTCACTGGCGTGCGCAACTCGTGCGCCACGTCGGCGTTGAACGACTCGAGGCGCTCATACGCCTTGTCGAGGCGCTCCAGCGCGCCGTTGAACGAGGTGGCGAGTTCATGCAGCTCCTCGGGCAGCGCGTCCGAATGCAGACGCTGGCGCCGGTTCGACGGGCTCAGTTGCGCGGCCTCTCGCGAAAGGCGCGTGAGCGGGGCGAGCCCGAAGCGCGTGACCGCACGGCTCAGGAGCGCGACCGCGATGGTGGAGAGCGCGATCAGCACGCCGAGCGCGATGCCAAAGCTCCGCAGCATGCCTTCGGTGCGCACGCAGTCGCTGCCGACCACGAGCGTCACCTGGGGCCGGTCGCCGCTCGCGGGCACGATAAAGGTCGATGTGATGATGTCGTAGCTGGAGCCGGGCGGGCGCACGAGCAGATGATTCGGTCCCACGTTACCCGTGATCTTGCCGACGATGGGCGTGCCGAAGCGAAAGCGCGGATCGGGTCCCTCGACGTAGTAATGCATGCGGCTGTCGGCGGGCGAGAGGTCGCGCAGCTTTTCCTGCACGAAGGCCCACTTCTGCACGTCAGGTGCGTGCGCAACGATCAGGCTCGCAATGCGCGCGCGCGTGTCGAGCGACTCGCGCAGCTCGTTGAAGAGCTGGCGCTGCATCAGGAAGAACAGGCCCGCGCCCGTGAGCGTGAACACGATGAGCGACACCGCTGCGAACATCGCCGAGAGCCGCAGCGAAATCGAGCGTTTCATGACGTCTGGCCTCCTTCCTCGCGCACTTCGAGCACGTAGCCCATGCCGCGGATGGTGTGCAGCAGTTTCGCCGCATGCGGACCGTCCAGTTTCGCGCGCAGCCGCTTGATCGCCGTTTCCACCACGTTCGCGTTGCTTTCGAAATTGACGTCCCAGACGAGCTCGGTGATGAGCGTCTTGGAGAGAATCTCGCCGCGCCGGCGCGCGAGCACGGAGAGCAGCTGGAATTCCTTCGCCGTGAGATCGAGGCGCACGCCGTCGCGCGTCGCCCGGCGGCTGATGAGGTCCACCTGCAGATCGCCCACCGAAATCAAGGTGGATTCCTGTGCGCGTGCGCGGCGCGTGAGCGCGCGCAGCCGCTCGATGAGTTCGAGAAACGAGAACGGCTTCGTGAGGTAGTCGTCGGCGCCGTCGCGCAGGCCGTGCACGCGGTCGTCCACGCGGTCGCGCGCCGTCAGCATGATGACCGGCGTGTCCTTCTTCGCGCGCACGGCGCGCAGCACGCCAAAGCCGTCGAGCTTCGGCAGCATGACGTCGAGCACGATCACGTCGAAGTCATATTCGGTGGCCATCCATGCGCCTTCCTCGCCATCCATGGCGACGTCCACGACCCAGCCTTGTTCCGTGAGTCCGCTGCGCAGATAGTCCACGACCTTGCGCTCGTCTTCGATTACCAATACTTTCATGCCCACCCTCCTCTTCGCGCGATGCCTGCGGTTCCGGCCGGCGCTCTTTCACTTTCCGCCAGCCGCCCGCCGCGGCACTTGTCCGCAGTTCCGCGCGCTTTTATAAGCCCTCGTGCCGGGCTCGTTCAAGCCCTGTCATATGCCCTTTTGTACGACTTAGCTTCGGTCCGCCGCTTTCGGCACTTCGCGGCAGGTGCCCGCGCTGCACGCCACCTCACGCTCGTCGGCGCTCCAGCCGCCGCCCAGCGCTTTCGCCAGGAAGACCACCGTGGCGACCTGCTGCCCGTGAATCTGCACTTCCTGGCGCTCGCTGGCAAGCAACTGCTGCTCCGCGTTGAGCACGTCGATGAACGCCACGAGCCCGCCCTGATAGCGGTCGTTGGCGAGGTCGAAGGACTTGCGTGCGTCATCCACGGCCGACTGGCCATCGGTCGATGCGCGCTCCAGCACCGAGAGGCCCGTCACCGCATTTTGCACCTCCTGGAACGCGGTGAGCACGGTCTGACGATATGACGCCTGCGCCGACTCGTAACCGGCCTGCGCGAAATCCACGCCCGCTGCGCGCTTGCCGCCGTCGAACAACACCTCGCTGGCCGTCGCGCCCACTGACCACATCAGGCTCGGCACCGAGAAAAGACTACCGAAACGCGTCGACTCCCAGCCAAGCGTGGGCGAGAGCGTGATGTCCGGAAAGTACGCCGAGCGGGCCACGCCGATCTGCGCATTGGCGGCGGCCATTGCCCGCTCGGCCGACGCGACGTCGGGCCGCCGCTGCAGCAGCTCGCTCGGCAGGCCGGTGGGCAGCGCCGGCACCGGCAGCGGCGTGACCTTCTGCGCGATCGCGAACTCGGGCGCGGGCTTGCCGACCAGCACGGCAATCGCGTTCTGCTCCTGCTGGCGCTGATTTTCGAGCAGATGCACCTGGGTCTGGGTCGCGGCGAGTTGCGCCTTCTGCTGCAGCAGCTCGAGACCCGAAACGGCGCCGAGATCGTGCTGCGCGGTCACGAAATCGAGCGCCTTTTGCTGCAATTGCGCCGAGCGGTTCACCACGTCGATCTCGTTGTCGAGTTCGCGCATGGCGAAATAGTCGGTGGCGAGTTCGGCGGTGAGCACGAGGCGCGCGTTGGCGAGATCGTCGCCCGCCTGTTGCGTCGAGGCCTGCGCGGACTCGACCATGCGCCGGATGCGCCCGAACAGATCCAGTTCGTAGCTCACGGTCGCGCCGACGATCACCTGGTTCTGCACCGTCGACGTGTTGGGCGTCGCGTAGTTCGTGAGCGGACGGTTCGCGGAAATGCGCTCGCGCGCGAGGCCTGCATCGAGGCCGACCTGCGGGCTTTGCTGCGATGAAACCGAAGCCAGCGTGGCGCGCGCCTGGGCGTAGTGCGCGGCGGCCACGCGCAGCGTCTGGTTCCCGGCGAGCGCGGCCGTTTCCAGGCTGTCGAGTTCCGCGTTGTCGAACGCCTTCCACCATTGCGGATCGAGCGGCGCATGCGAAGGCTGCGCCGCGTGCCAGTATGCATCGGCGGAATCGACGCGCCACGTGGCCGGACTTTCGGTTTGCGGCGCGTGGTAGTCGGGTCCCACCGTACAGGCAGCGAGACCGATCGCGCCGAGCGCCGTGATGTACGCGAGCGGCCGCACGCGTGGCCGTTGCAGCGTGTTTTGCGGCATGCTCACGTCGCGCTCCGCTTCGCGGCCTCGCGTGCCGCTTCGGTCTTCGCTTCGGTCTTCGCTTCGGTCTTGTTTGGCGCGACCACCACGACGCTGTCGCCATCGGCGATCGAATCGCTCGGGTTCAGCACCACACGATCGGTCGGTTCGAGGCCGCGGCTGATTTCGAGCGTTTGCCCGAGGTCCTGGGCGATTTCCACGGGCCTGAGCTTGACCTTGCCATCCGCATCGACGACTGCGAGGCGCGGTCCTTCGGAACGGAACAGCAGCGTGTTGCCCGGCACCGTGAGCAAGCCCTTTGCGTCGGTCTGCAATGCGGCCTGCACGTAAGCGCCGGGCAGCAGCTTGCCGTCGTGATTGGGCAGCGAGATTTCGGCCTGCAGCGTGCGCGTGGCCACGTTGATGGCCTGCGCCGTGCGCGTGACGGTGCCGTCGAACGTCACGCCCGGCAGCTCCTGCTCGGTCACGCTCACGTGCTGGCCAACCGCCACCTGCTGCGCGTAGGTCTGCGGCACGTCGAGGTAAAGGCGCAGCGGGTCCGATTGCGCGATCGAAAAGAGCGCATGCCCCGCGCCGCCGTTGCCCGCGTTCACAAGGTCGCCGATATCGACGTTGCGCTGTGTGATGATGCCTGTGATCGGCGCGACGATACGCTGAAACGATTTCATCTCCGTGAGGCGGCGCACGTTCGCGTCGGCGGCGGCGAGATTCGCCTGGTCCGTGTTGAATGCGCCCTGGCGGTCGTCCAGCTCCTGCTGCGAGACCGCATCGCGCTGGCGCAACTGCTGCGCGCGTTCGAACGAGGTCTTCGCAAGCGCGAGTGTCGAGGCAGCCTGCTCGCGCTGCGCCTGGGCCTGCGCGAGTTCCTGATCGATCTCGGGCGTATCGATCTCCGCCAGCAACTGGCCTTGTTGCACGTGCGCGCCGATATCGGCGTACCAGCGCCGCACGTAGCCGTTCGCGCGCGAATAGATCGGCGCTTCGACATAGCTGCGCAGCGTTCCCGGCAGCACGATGCGGCCGTCCGCGCCTGCCGCGACGGGTCGCACGACGCTCACGTACTGCTTCGCGTTCTGCTTCGTGACATCGGCGAGATGGTGCGCGTTCATGAGGTTCGAGACGACCGTCCGCGTCGCGCCCGCCGCCAGCAGCAGCGCGACGACGATCACCGCGAAGCGCGCGCGCTTGCCCGCCTGGTCGCGCGCCGGCAGGTCCATGCCCTGCTCGCCGCCCACGGTGATGTCGAGAGATGAATGGTGGTGAGGTTCGTTCATGTCATCGGCCAGTTTTGACTCAACGGGTGTCGCCGCGTGCACCATGCCGCTGCGCCTCGCGCTCGCGTTTCACGGCGGCGCGATGGGCGAGCCGCGTATGCACGGTCGCAAACATAAGTGGTACGAACAACAGGGTGGAGACGGTAGCGAACAGCAGGCCGCCGATCACCGCGCGCCCGAGCGGCGCGTTCTGCTCGGCGCCTTCGCCGAGACCCAGCGCCATCGGCACCATGCCGATCATCATCGCGAACGCCGTCATCAGCACGGGGCGTATGCGCGTGGCGCCCGCTTCTAGCGCGGCGGCAAGCGGGGTCGCGCCATCGGCGAGACGCTGGCGCGCGAAGGCGACCACGAGAATGCTGTTCGCGGTCGCCACGCCCACGGTCATGATCGCGCCCGTGAGCGCGGGCACGCTCAGGTGCGTGCCCGTGATGAACAGCATCCACGCAATGCCCGCGAGCGCCGCGGGCAACGCGCTGATGATGATGAGCGGATCGGCCCACGACTGGAAGTTCACGACGATCAGCAGATAGACGAGCACCACCGCCATCGCAATGCCGATGCCGAGGCCGACATACGACGAGCGCATCGTGCCGATCTGTCCGCGCATCGTGATGGTCGTGCCGCGCGGCGCGTGCGCCTGCACCTGCCTGATGATGTCGTTGATGTTCACGCCCACGGAGCCCAGATCGCTGCCCTCCACGCTCACGAGCAGGTCGATCACGGGACGAATGTTGTAGTGCGTGACGATGGCCGGCCCGTTGTGCGGCCTGAGCTGCACGAGGTTGCTCACCAGTTGCAGCGGTGCGTCGGGGTTCGCGCTGCGCGCGGAAACGGGCGTGCCCATCACCTCGTTCATGGACGTTTCGCGATACTGCGGCGTCTGCACCGTGAGCGGATATTCCACGCCGTTTTGCGGGCTCACCCAGAACGCGGGCGAGGTCTGCGTGCTGCCCGAGAGCGCGATCAGCACGTCCTGCGCGACGTTCTGCGGGCTCAGGCTCAGCTGCTGCATGCGCGTGCGGTCCATCGCGAGCGTGAGCGCGGGCTCGTCGTTGCGCTGCTCGATGTGCGCGTCGACGGCGCCCGGCAGTTGCCGCACCTGCTTGAGCAGCGTGCTCGCAAGCGCCATGTCCTGGCCGAGATTGGCGCCCACCACCTGCACGTCGATCGCCGCGGGTTGCCCGAAGTTGAGGATCTGCGTGATGATGTCCGCGGGCTGGAAGAAGAACTCGACGCCCGGAAACCGCTGCGGCAACAGCGCGCGCAGCTTGTCGATGTAGACGCGCGAGGGATCGTGGTCGGGCTTCAGGGCGATCTGGATCTCGCCGTCGAGCGTGCCCATCGTTCCCGCATTGCTGTACGAGAGATTAATGCCGCTATACGGCAGCCCGAGGTTGTCGACGACCGTTTCGAGCTGGTCCGGCGGCACGACTTCGCGAATCACGTGCTCGACCTGGTCGGCAAGGCGCGCGGTCTCCTCGATGCGAAAGCCCGTTGGCCCGCGCATATGCAAGCGGATGTTGCCCGCATCGACCGAGGGGAAGAAGTCGCGGCCCAGGAAGAACACGAGGCCGAGCGAGAGCAGGCAAAACGCGAGGAATGTGCCGCCGAAGAACTTGCGGCGCGAGAGCAGCAGGCTCAGGAGCGCGATGTAGTTGGCGCGCACGCGCTCGAATGCGTGATTGAAGCGCCAGTGTATGCGCGCAAAGAGCGATCCATCCAGGCGCCGCGTGTGCGCGGCAGGATCGTGCCCCTCGAACAGCAGCATGGCGAGCGTCGGCACGAGCGTGCGCGAGAGGATGTATGACGCGATCATCGCGAACACCACGGCTTGCGCGAGCGGCACGAACAGAAAGCGCGCCACGCCGGTGAGGAAGAACATCGGCACGAACACGATGCAGATGCACAGCGTCGAAACGAGCGCGGGCACGGCGATTTCACCCGCGCCTTCGAGAATGCCGTCGTGCAGGCCCGCGCCCAGATGCAGGTGGCGCTCGATGTTCTCGATGGTGACCGTTGCGTCATCAACGAGTATGCCGACCGCGAGCGCGAGGCCGCCGAGCGTCATGATGTTGATGGTCTCGCCTAGCGCGTAGAGCGCGATGATCGAGGCGAGAATCGACAGCGGAATCGACACGGCAATGATGAGCGTGCTGCGCCAGTTGCCGAGAAAGAGCAGGATCATCGCCGCCGTGAGCACGGCGGCGATGACCGCCTCGCGCACCACGCCCTGCACGGCGGCGGAAACGAATACCGACTGGTCGAAGAGCGGCTTGACGACGAGGTCGGCGGGCAGCGTGTCGCGCGCCTTCGGTAAAAGATCCTTTAGGGCCCCCACCACCTGAAGCGTCGAAGCATCGCCGCTCTTGAGGATCGACATCAGCACGCCGCGCTGCCCGTCCTGGCGCACGACGTTGGTCTGCGGCGTGAAGCCGTCGCGCACGTGCGCCACGTCGCCGAGATAGGTCGTCGCGCCGTTCACCGTCTGCACGGGAATGCGGTTCAGTCCGGCGATCGTATCGGGTGACGCGTTGGTGTCCACGCGATACTCGGTTTGCCCGAGCTTGGCCGTGCCCGTCGGCAAAATGAGGTTCTGCGCGTTGACGGCATTGACGATGTCGGCAGGCGTGAGGCCCTTCGATATGAGCGCGCGCGTGTCGAGATCCACCGAGATCACACGCGTCTTGCCGCCATACGGGTAAGGCACCTGCGCACCGGGAATCGTGATGAGCTGCGGACGCAGGAAGTTCATCGCAATGTCGGCGAGGGCCTGCTCGCTCATCGACTTGCTGGAGAGGCCGAGCTGAATCACCGGAATGCTCGAGGCCGAATAGCTGATGACGAGCGGCGGCGTGGCGCCGGGCGGCATCTGCTTCACCTGTGCCTGCTCGGAGGCAACGGCTTGCGCGATGGCCGTTTGCAGGCTCGCGCCCGGCTGCAGGAACAGCTTGATGATGGCGATGCCCGGCAGCGACTGGGATTCGATGTGCTCGATATTGCCGACCGTGGTCGTGAGGCTGCGCTCGTTGACCGAGGTGATGCGGTCGGCCATGTCCTTTGCGGAGAAGCCGTTGTACGACCAGATGATGCTGATGACCGGGATGTTGATGTTCGGCAGCACGTCGGTGGCCATCGACATCAGCACGAATGGCGTGGCCAGCACGATCAGGATGGCCATCACGATGAACGTGTACGGCCGCTTCAGCGCGAGATTGACAATCCACATGTCAGCGTTTCGGACAACTCAGGCGAGGGGTTGAGACGGGGACGCATTCATCCATCGGGTGCCGCATGCCAGGCAATGGCGGTGGCAGGTCGCTGGCGCCAATATGGCGAAATTGACAGACAACGCGCGAGGCGCCCGAAAGCGCAGAGGGATTGCGGCTAAAGCAGTGCCGGGCGGCGTCGCGAAGCGCTCGCATGGCCGCGCCAGTGCAATGCCCGGTGACGGCTTCGCGCCTCGCGAGCGCTTCTGTAACTGCTTCAATTCACGAGGCGCAAACGCTCCAGGTCGTGCAGCTCGCGCCCGTTGCGGCCGCGGGTGCGCCCGCGGTTGTGTTCGTCACGCGCATGCGAACCGTGCGAGCCCGCGTGTGCCTCTGCCTGGCGGCGCAGCGGCGCGTCGCACATGGTGAGCGCGGCTTCCTGTTCGGCAAGGACGAGCGGCACTTTCTCGCGCAGAAACTCGACGAAGGTGCGGATCTTCGCGTCCAGATAGCGGCGCGATGCGTACAGCGCGTAGATGTTGAGCTTCTGCAGCGTGTGCGTGGGCAGCACGCGCACCAGCGTGCCGTCGGCGAGACCGGGCAGCGCCACCGGCACCGGCAGCGGGCCGATGCCCATGCCTTCGCGTATCGCGAGCGCGAGCGCTTCCGGGTTGTTCACCTGGAACGGCGTCACGCCCGTGTGCCGGAAGGTCTCGCCGAGCGGGCCTTCGGAGACCCATTGGCCGGCGGGCAGGCTCGCATCGGTCAGGTGCAGGCAGGTATGCGCCTCGAGGTCGTCGAACGATTGCGGCACGCCGCGCGCGCGCAAATAGGCGGGCGAGGCGCAGAGAATGGCAGCCGTGCTGCCCAGATGCTGGGAGATCAGCGCGGAGTCCTCGAGTTCTGCGGCAACCACGACCGCCACATCGAAGCCCTCCTCGATGATGTCGGGCATCTGCTGCGCGATCGTGAGGTCGACCGAGACCTCCGGCAAATGCTGCTGGTAACGCGCGATGAGCGGCATCACATAGTGCTGCCCGAAGCTCGTGCCGCCATAGACGCGCAGCTTGCCCGCGGGGTTCGCATGGGCGGCGGCGGCTTCGGCCTCCGCCTGCTCGATGTCGGCGAGAATGCGCTTGCAGCTCTGAAAGTAGCGCTCGCCCGCTTCGGTCAGCGACATGCGCCGCGTGGTCCGATTGAGAAGCCGCGTGCGCAGCCGCGACTCCAGATCGGTCACCGCGCGCGAGACCTGCGCAGTCGTCATCGTTTCGCTCGCCGCAGCGCGCGTGAAGCTGCCGGACTCCACCACCCTCACGAAGACCCGCATATTGCGCAGCGTATCCATCAGAAACTCCTGTCGATCCGGCGTTGGCGCTTTAGCGCCTTACTCCGGTCCCATGCAATTTGATTGCCGTTCATTCGACCTGCCTTCCCATCTCCAAGTGAACAAGACTAGTTTCGCCCACGAGCCGTGGCCTGATGCTGACTCGAACATGACAGCGCGGACAGCTTGGCGCGCCGCCCCGTCCCGCGTATGATCCACGAGCCCACGGGGCGGACTCCGATGCCCCCGTCACGCCTTGCGCGAGAGCCGCAAGGCGCGCGGCCGTCTCGCGCTTTCATGACAAAACGATGACTCTCGAATTCACCATTCGCCTTCTCGCGGCGTTCGCCTGCGGCGTCGCCATCGGACTCGAACGCCAGATGCGCCAGCGCACGGCGGGTCTGCGCACGATCACGCTCGTGGCGAGCGGCGCGTGCCTGTTCGTCACACTCGGCGTGCTGACCGGCAACGGGTCGAGCGGCGTGACGCAAATCGCGGCGTATGTCGTTTCGGGTGTGGGCTTTCTGGGCGGCGGCGTCATCATGCGCGACAAGGGCTCGATTCAGGGCATCAATACCGCCGCGACGTTGTGGTGCTCGGCGGCCGTCGGCGTGCTGTGTGGCGCCGGTCACTACGGTCCGGCGGTCGCCGGCACCGCAGTCGTGCTGCTCACGAACACTGTGCTGCGCGAGGTGAGCCGCATCATCAACGCAACGCCCGTTTCGAATGCCGACCTCGTACGCGCCTACGTGCTGACCGTGGTTTGCCGCGAAGAAGACGAAGTGCATATCCGCACGGTGCTCTCGAATTCCATGTACTCCACGCCGCTCTCATTTCAAAGCCTGACGAGCGAGGACATGCCCGGCGATCCACAGCGCCTGCGCGTGACGGCGACGATGCGGCTGCATCCGAAATACCAGTCGAAGCTCGAACTCATGGCGAGCCGCCTGAGCATGGAAAAAGGCGTCTCCAGCGTGAGCTGGACCGCCGCGGAACCCGAGATCGCGCCAGAGTGATGCTTCGGGTTTGCATTCGCCCGCTTTCCTTACGAATGCATTTCTAATTCATTGCGCTTTTTTAAATTATCCGCGGCAGTTTTCAATAACTGTCAATTCTGGCCGCGTTTCGTGGACGCGATCGCGCCCTTGGACTAAGCTCCACTCACCGTGATTCGTTCACGCCAACAAGGGGAGTCTATTCATATGGAACACGGCATCATTGCCTGGCTCATCATCGGCGCAATCGCAGGCTGGCTCGCTGGCGTTCTCGTCAAAGGCGGCGGCTTCGGATTGTTCGTCGATATCATCGTCGGCATTGTCGGCGCGTTTATCGGCGGCTGGCTTGCGGGTCTGCTCGGCATTCATATTGGCGCCGGCATAATCAGCTCGATCATTACCGCCATTGTTGGCGCGGTCATTCTGCTCTTCATCATTCGCCTGGTGAAACGAGCGTAGCGACTTCGCGCAATCAATGAAAAACGGGAGCACCGTTGCCGGTGCT
>DATBXG010000895.1:0-6919 GCA_036514415.1 Paraburkholderia sp. | reverse complement strand
CCATGTCCGCCATGCCGGCACGAGCGGTTGCGTTTGCCCCGTATCCACGCCTCGCCGCGCCGCGCGCCAGCGCCCGCAAATGATGGCACCCCGTTTCCATCGCCAGAAATACCCCGATTTCCCCGCCTTACTCCGTCAATCGGTGCTTGCGTCCGGCGGCAATAATCGCTGTCACTGAAAAAGGGCGCGCGCCAGCCGCGCAGCCGCGACGAGCGGCGCGTGCCCGCGACCGGAGCACGCGTGGCTGACAGCGACCTCGAGAAAACCGAATCCGCCACTCCCAAGCGCCTCGAAAAGGCGCGGGAGGAGGGGCAGGTTCCGCGTTCCCGGGAGCTGGCGACGTTCGCGCTGCTCTCAGCGGGCTTCTATGGCGTATGGATGCTCTCCGGCACGATCGGCGAGCACATGCAGGCCATGATGCGCGGCGCGTTCACGTTCAACCATGCGAGCGCCTTCGAAACGCGGCGCATGCTCATCGGCGCCGGCGTGGCCGCGCGCGAGGGTTTGATGGCGCTCCTGCCGGTGCTCGCGCTCACGGGCCTCGCCGCGCTCCTGGCGCCGATGGCGCTTGGCGGCTGGCTCATCTCCACGAAGTCCCTCGAGCCGAACTTCGGCCGCCTCAATCCCATGTCGGGACTCGGGCGGATTTTCTCCGTGAACGGGCCGATCCAGCTCGGCATGTCGCTCGCGAAGACGCTCATGGTGGGCGTGATCGGCGGCTCCGCGCTGTGGAGCCGGCGTGACGAGATTCTCGGGCTCGGCATGCAGCCCGCACCGCGCGCCTTCGCCGACGCGACGCATCTGGTCGCGGTGTGCTGCGGCATGACGGTCGCGGGCATGTTCGTGGTCGCCGCGCTCGACGTGCCGTACCAGCTCTGGTCGTACTACCGCAAGCTGCGCATGACGAAGGAAGAGGTCAAGCGCGAGCACCGCGAGAACGAAGGCGATCCGCACGTGAAGGGGCGTATTCGTCAGCAGCAGCGCGCGATCGCGCGCCGCCGGATGATGACCCAGGTGCCGAAGGCCGACGTGGTCGTGACCAACCCGACGCACTTCGCCGTCGCGCTCAAGTACGCCGATGGCGAGATGCGCGCGCCGAAGGTGGTGGCCAAGGGCGTGAACCTCGTCGCCGCGCGCATCCGCGAGATCGCGACCGAGAACAACGTGCCGCTGCTCGAAGCGCCGCCGCTCGCTCGCGCGCTCTACCACAACGTCGACCTCAACCGCGAGATTCCCGGGCCGCTCTACGGCGCGGTCGCGCAGGTGCTGGCGTGGGTCTACCAGATCAAGCGCTTCCGCGAGCATGGCGGCGACGTGCCGATGGCGCCGACCGACCTCGACGTGCCGCCCGAGATGGACAAGGGCGCAATGAGCGACGACGCCGCTGCCGAGGAAGCCGACGACGCCCTCACGCCCGAGGAGCGCGCGACGGCCGGGGAGGCGGCCAACCGCACGAACGCCGCGAACGCCGCGAACGCCGCGAACGCCACAAGCGCCGCGAACGCAAGCAACGCATCGAACACCGCCGGCCGCGCCGATGGAGCCACCAACCCAGGCACCAGGCGCGAAGGCACTGAAGGAGCAACAGAATGAACGCCCGCACCGGTTTCCTCGCGCGGCGCCCAGAGATGCTGCAAGGCACGAATCTGCGCGCGCTGGCGGGACCGATCCTGATCTGCATGATCCTCGGCATGATGATCCTGCCGTTGCCGCCGTTCCTGCTCGATCTGCTGTTCACGTTCAACATCGCGCTTTCGGTGATGGTGCTGCTCGTCAGCATGTACACCATGAAGCCGCTCGACTTCGCGGCCTTCCCGAGCGTGCTGCTCTTCTCCACGCTCCTGCGCCTTTCGCTGAACGTCGCCTCCACGCGCGTCGTGCTGCTCGAAGGCCACACCGGCCCCGACGCGGCCGGCAAGGTGATCGAGTCGTTCGGCCACTTCCTCGTGGGCGGCAACTTCGCCGTGGGTATCGTGGTGTTCGTGATCCTCATGGTCATCAACTTCATGGTGATCACGAAGGGCGCGGGCCGTATTGCCGAAGTGGCCGCGCGCTTCACGCTCGACGCGATGCCCGGCAAGCAGATGGCGATCGACGCCGACCTCAACGCCGGTCTCATCAACGAGGAAGCGGCGAGAAAGCGCCGCAGCGAGATTGCCCAGGAAGCCGAGTTCTACGGCTCGATGGACGGCGCGAGCAAGTTCGTGCGCGGCGACGCCATTGCCGGCCTGCTCATCATGGTGATCAACATCGTGGGCGGCCTGATCGTGGGTGTCGTGCAGCACGGCATGCCGCTCGCGTCGGCGGGCGAGACCTACACGCTGCTCACCATCGGTGACGGCCTCGTCGCGCAGATTCCGTCGCTCGTCATCTCGACCGCGGCGGGCGTGATCGTCTCGCGCGTGGCGACCAACGAGGACATCGGCACGCAGCTCACCGGGCAGCTCTTCACCAACCCGCGCGTGCTGATGATCACGGGCTCGATCATTTGCATGATGGGCCTGATTCCGGGCATGCCGCACTTTGCGTTCCTGGCGCTGGGCGCCGGCGCGATCCAGCTCGCCCGCGTGTTGAAGAAGAACGCCGAGGCGAAGAAGGCCAGCGCCGTGATCGCCGACGCCGCGCCGGCCGCGCTCGCGCCGGCCGAAAACACCGAGGCGACGTGGGACGACGTCGCGCTCATCGACACGCTCGGCCTCGAAGTGGGCTACCGCATCATTCCGCTCGTCGACAAGAACACCGACGGCGAACTGCTCAAGCGCATCAAGAGCATCCGCAAGAAGTTCGCGCAGGAAATCGGCTTCCTGCCGCCCGTCATCCATATCCGGGACAACCTCGAGCTGCGTCCGAACGCGTACCGCATTGCGCTGAAGGGCGTGGAAGTGGGCACTGGCGAGGCGTATCCGGGCCAGTGGCTCGCGATCAACCCGGGGCAGGTGAGCGCGGTGCTGCCGGGCACCCCGACCACGGACCCGGCGTTCGGCCTGCCCGCCGTGTGGATCGATTCGAACGTGCGCGAGCAGGCGCAGGTGTTCGGCTACACGGTGGTCGATTCGAGCACGGTCGTGGCGACGCACCTGAACCACCTCGTCGTGATGCACGCGGCCGAGCTGCTCGGGCGGCGCGAGGTGCAGGCGCTGCTCGAACGCGTGCAGAAGGACACGCCTTCGCTCGTGGACGATCTCGTGCCGAAGGTGCTGGCGGTCACGACGCTCCAGAAGGTGCTGCAGAACCTGCTGGAGGAAGGCGTGCCGATTCGCGACATGCGCTCGATCATGGAATCGCTCGCCGAGCACACGCCGCGCCTGACCGACGCGCACGACCTCACGGCGGCGGTGCGCATCTCGCTGGGCCGCGCGATCACGCAGCAGTGGTTCCCCGGCAATGCCGACATGCAGGTGATGGGTCTCGACGCGAACCTCGAGCGCGTGCTTTCGCAGACGCTCACTTCGGGCCCGAACCCCGGCCTCGAGCCGGGCCTCGCGCACACGCTGCTCACGCAGACCGAGCAGGCGATGGGGCGTCAGCAGGCGCTGGGTCTCGCTCCCGTGATGCTGGTGCAGCACGCGCTGCGGCCGATGCTCTCGCGCTTTCTGCGCCGCAGCCTGCCGCAGCTCAAGGTGCTTTCGTATGCCGAGGTGCCGGATACGCGCAACGTGAAGGTGGTGAATGTGATCGGGGCGGGTTGATCCCGCCTCGGCCATCGGTGCGTTCTATCGAGAAATAGCCCGCGGATGCGCGGGCTATTTTGTCATGTAAGGCGCGTGAGTGCCTTTCTGTAAGCCTCTGCGCCTCACGCCGGCCCTGTGCGCCGCCCCCGCCGCCGATTCCGCGAATTGCCCACATTTCTCCGCCCTGATCCATCGATCATGGGGGACTCACCTTCGAAATAATTCCAACATCGGAAAAGGCCTTGCGTGCGACGCCCGGCCGGCAGCAATCCCGCGGCATTCCAGCAAAAGACGACCGGCGGCGGCATAAGCCGCTCACCTCACCAGGGGCTCAGCTTGAACATTCGCAAATTCATCGGTGGCACCAGCCGCGACGCGTTACGGCTCGTACGCGAAGCGTTGGGTGCGGACGCCGTCGTTCTGTCGAACCGCACGCTCGACGACGGCAGCGTCGAGATCGTTGCGCTCGCGGACCGCGACCTCGCGGCGATCGCGCCGGCCGATGGCGCTGCGGCGCAAGGCCAGGGTGGCTCGGGTGCCCCGTTCGCGCAGCCGTCCGCCGCCATGACGCAAATGGCGCGCACGCCGCGCGCCGCGCTCGGCGCGGCACCGGCAGCGCTCGCGGCTCCCGCGGCGCTCGTCAGCGCCGGTGCGAACCCCTACGCCAGCGGCATGCCGGACGTGTTCTCGTCGGTGTTCGGCGCGAGCCCGGAAGTGGGCGCCGAAGATGACGACACGCTCGCCGACGCCGACGCGGAAGGCGACCACGCCGCCGACGCCGCAGTCTCGCTCGGCCAGGACGCCGCGCATGGCTCGACGCTTTCGCCGCAGGGGATGCCGAATCAGCACACGCCGCTTCAAATGGCGCTGCAGGCCGCGACCGAGCAGCTCGCCAAGCCGGCTTTCGCGCCATCGTTTGCGCCGCTCGCGAACCCGGCAGCGAATGCGGCCGCCAACGGCGCTGCCAATTCCGCATCGGCTGCCCCGGCACTCGCACGCGAGGCCGCGGCGCGGCTCGAACAGGCTGCTTCGCAATACGCGAGCGACGCGCCGCGCACGATGGCCGAGTCCAATCCCTGGCTGATCGACCACGCACGCCGCATTGCGAACCAGCAGAACGGCGCGCGCGAGCCGGGCATGACGCCCGCGGCCGCCGCCGCGAGGGGGCTTGGCAATGTCGCCGATCCGGTGCGGCCGGCCGACGTCGATGCGACCACGCCCGACTGGGCGCTCGAAGCCGCGCATGTTGCCGCACGCCGCGCCGCGCAGCGCCTCGGCCACAGCCCGGACGCCGCCGGCCCGGCGCCCAGGCCCGGCAACCGCAACGCGCAGGGCGCGGCCGAAGGCGGTGCGAACGCGGCGCACACCGTGAGCGAAGCGATCCGCTCGCGCATCGAACAGGTCGTCAACGAAACCGTGATGAACGAGCTCGCCTCGATGCGCGGCATGATGGAAGAGCAGTTCGCGGGTCTGATGTGGGGCGAGCGCCAGCGCCGCAACCCGGTGCAGGGCGCGCTCACCAAGCAGCTCTTCGCCGCCGGCTTCTCGGCGCAGCTCGTGAAGATGGTGATCGACCGCCTGCCCGAAGTGGAAACCGAGGAGGCCGGCATGGAGTGGCTCCAGTCGGTGCTCGAATCGAACCTGCCCGTGCTCGAAGACGAAGAAGCGCTGATGGAGCGCGGCGGCGTGTTCGCGCTGATGGGCCCGACGGGCGTCGGCAAGACCACGACCACGGCGAAGCTCGCCGCGCGCTGCGTGATGCGCTTCGGCGCGAGCAAGGTGGCGCTCCTCACCACCGACAGCTACCGTATCGGCGGCCACGAGCAGCTGCGCATCTTCGGCAAGATCCTCGGCGTTTCGGTGCACGCGGTGCGCGACGGTGCGGACCTCCAGCTCGCGCTCACCGAACTCAAGAACAAGCACATCGTGCTGATCGACACGATCGGCATGAGCCAGCGCGACCGCGCGGTGGCCGACCAGATCGCCATGCTGTGCGGCGCGGGCCGCCCGGTGCGGCGTCTTCTGCTGCTCTCGGCCACGAACCACGGCGACACGCTCAACGAAGTCGTGCAGGCCTACCAGAGCGGCCCGGAAAACGCGCCGCTCACGGGCTGCATCCTCACCAAGCTCGACGAGGCGACCAACCTCGGCAGCGCGCTCGACACCGTGCTGCGCTACAAGCTGCCCGTGCACTACGTCTCGACGGGCCAGAAAGTCCCCGAGAACCTTTACGTGGCGACGCGGCGCTTCCTGATTCGCAGCGCCTTCTGCATTCCGCGCGACCGCTCGCCGTTCGTGCCGCACGAGGACGACATCCCGGCGCTCCTCTCGGCGTTGTCGATGCGTTCAGGCTCGCAGGCTCCCGAGGTACGGTTTGGATAAGTTTGTGATCGATCAGGCCGAAGGACTGCGACGCCTGCTGGCGCGCGAAGGCTCGCGCGTGGTCGCGGTGACGGGCGGCTCGGGTTCGCCCGGGCGCACGACCACCGTGGTCAATCTCGCGGCGGCGCTCACCGCGCAGGGCAAGGACGTGCTCGTCATCGACGAGTGCCTCGGGCCGCGCTCGGTGTGCTCGCTCGTGGGCGGCGTGCGCGGCGCGGGCAGCTTCGCCTCCGTGATGCGCGGCGAGCGCACGCTCGAAGAAGCCGTCGGCCGCCATGCGCTCGGCTTCGGCGTGCTGGCTGCATCGCGCGACAACCGCGCCCAGTACACGAGCGCGCAGTTGCGCAAGGTCATTTCGGGACCCGCCGATATCGTGCTGATCGACGCGCAGCTCGACGCCGACGGCGCGCTCTCGCCGCTCGCCATGCACGCGCACGACGTGCTGATCGTGATGCGCATTGGCGCGCAGGCGATCACCGACGCCTACGCGTGCACGAAACGGCTGCACTTCGCGCATGCGATCGCGCAGTTCCGTGTGCTCGCGAACCACGTGGCGAACGCGAGCGACGCGCACGCCGCGATCGAGAACCTCGCGGGCGTGGCGGGGCGCTACCTGAGCGTGTCGCTCGAGAGCGCCGGCTGCGTCGCCGCCGATCAGCACATGGCGCAGGCGCTGAAGCTCGCGCGCTGCATCGTCGATGCGTTTCCTTCGACGGCCGCCGCGCGCGACTTCCGGCACGTGGCCTCGGAGCTGCCGCACTGGCCGATGCGTCCGGCCGTGTCGGCGTGCTCGCCGGCTACGGCGCGCGCCAACGCCGCGTTCGCGAACGCGGACGCCCTTCGCGGGGACGACCACGAAGCGGCGG
>DATBXG010000894.1:0-6067 GCA_036514415.1 Paraburkholderia sp. | reverse complement strand
ACTGGGCAGCCAGGCCTACGCGGTGGACACCCAGTTGCGCTTCTCGCGCGCCGCCGAGCATGAAGCCGATCGCGTGGGTTTCAAGCTGCTGTCGGGCGCGGGCTACGACCCATGGGGCATGGTGGCGTTCTTTGAACGGCTCGAGCGCGACTCGATGGCAGACACGGGCGTGCCGGCGTACGCGCGCACGCACCCGCTCAACGGCGAGCGCATCGCCGACATGCAGGACCGCGCGCGCAGCGCCGACTACCGCCAGCCGCACCAGGCGCCCGAGTACGGCTTCGTGCGCGCACGCGTGCGCGTGCTTCAGGTCCACACGCGCGGCGACTACATCGACGAGGTTTCGCGTCTGCGCGGGGAGCTGGAAGACCGCACGGCGCTCAACGTCGCCGCGAACTGGTACGGCATTGCCTGCGCGCAAACGCTGCTCGAGCGCTACGAAGACGCCACGGCCTCGCTCGCGAACTCGCGCGCGGCGTTCGCGCAGTTCGAGGCCGCAGACGGCAGCAAGACACGAAACTCACCGAGTCTCGATGTGCTCGCCATCGAGATCGCGCGCCGCTCGGGCCGCACCGTCGACGCCGTGCGGCTAGGCGAGGCCGCGCACAAGGCGTGGCCCGCGTCGCACGCGGCCGCCGATTCGCTGCTGCAGGCGCTGCTCGCGGCGCGCCGCTTCAAGGATGCCCAGGCGCTCGCGCGCAGCGAGACCGAAGCCGAGCCGCAGCAAGGCGTGTGGTGGCTCTATCTGGCGCAGGCGAGCGCGGGGCTCGGCGACACGCTCACGCGGCATCGCGCGATGGCGGAGAAGCTCGCGCTCGACGGCGCATGGCCCTCCGCCATACGCCAGCTCAAGGAGGCGCGGGACATGAAATCGGTGGGCTACTACGACCTGTCGACGATCGATGCGCGGCTGCACGACTTCGAAGCGCGCTACAAGCAGGAGCGCGAGGACGAAAAGGACGAGGGCCGCGGTTGAGCGGGGCGCCTAGCCGGGGGCGCCTAGCCGGGGGCGCCTAGCCCTCGCGTACAGGCGACGAGCCCTCGCCGGCGTGCGCGGCGGTTTGCGCTTCGCGTTCGGCGAGCGCCGGGCTCGTGACGAAGGCAAAGCGCGCGGGCACCTCGGCGCGCTTGATCGGCTGCAGCGGCAGCGCGGCGTCGGCGCGCCAGTGGAACGTGCCGCTGTGGGCGTCGTCGGCGAGCGTCGCGTGGTCGGTGAAGAGATCGAGGTCGTGATCGTGCAGCAGCGCGGCGCGCGGCGGCGTGCCGTCATCGGCAAAGATCACGCTGCCCGCTTCGTCGAGGTAGGCGGCCACGGGCTCGAACGGCTGGCCGGCCTGGTCGGTGAGCGTGAGCGCGCCATCGCGATCGTCATGACCTGGGGCGAGACGCGCGATCCACGGTGTGTATTCGAGCTCGACATACACGCGCTGCGGCCCGTTCTGGAAGTACCACTGCCCGTCTTCATCGCGCTCGTAATTGCGGTTGATGAAGCCGAGCAGCGCTTCGTGGCGGATCGCCGTGCCCGGCGCGTTCTGCGCCTGCGCGGCCTCGTCGCGCATGCGCCAGTTGCCGCGCGCGTCGAGCAGCAGCCAGCCTGTGCAATGCGGGACGTTGGGCCAGCGCGCGAGCGCCTGTTTGACGATGTCATCCATGAGAGACGAAAGGCGAGAGATAAGCGAACACGCGCTGCGCGAGCCAGTCGCTGCGGCCGGGGAACGGTCCCGTCATGAAGCCGACGTGGCCGCCGTGCGCGGGCTGATCGAGCTCGACGGCGGCGCTCACTTCGTGGCGCGCGGGCAGCACGCGACCCGGCAGGAACGGATCGTTGCGCGCGTTCAGAACGAGCGTGGGGACGGCGATTTCGCCGAGCTTCGGGCGGATCGTCGCCTGGGTGTAGTAGTCGTAGGTGTCGCGGAAACCGTGCAGGGGCGCGGTCACGACGTTGTCGAATTCGTACATCGTGCGGCTGGCGAGCACGGTTTGTGCGTCGAAGAGGCCGGGGTACTGCTCGAGCTTCTGGAGCGCCTTGACCTTCAGCGTCTTCAGGAAACTACGCGTGTAGATCATGCCGAAGCCTTGCGCGAGCATCTCGCCGCCGGCATGCACGTCGAGCGGCGCGGAGATCGCGGCGGCGGCCGCGACGATCGCGGCGTCTTCGCGGCGCTGCGCGAGCCAGTGCAGCAGCACGTTGCCGCCGAGCGAAACCCCCGCGACGACGAGCGGTCCTGCGTGGCGGGCGGCGAAGCGGCGCAGCACCCAGTCGACCTCGGCGGAATCGGCGAGATGGTAAAAGCGCGGCAACAGGTTCAACGGCCCGCTGCAGCTGCGAAAGTGCGGGATCGCCGCGTGCCAGCCGCGCGCGTGCGCGGCCGCGGCGAGCGCGCGCGCGTAGTGCGAGCTGGAGCCGCCTTCCAGGCCGTGGAACAGGACGAAAAGCGGTGCGTTGCGCGCGTTGTGCGACGCCGGACCGGCCCGGCTGGCGTCCAGCCAGTCCACGTCGATGAAGTCGCCATCGGGCGTGTCCCAGCGCTCGCGCCGGTAAGCGGGCGCCGGCAGGCGTGAGAAAAGCGCCGGCACGATGGTCTGGATGTGCGCGCCGGGCAGCCAGAAGGGCGCGCGGTAGTTCGTGTCGTAGCTGGCGCCGAGCAGGGCAGCCCGGGCCTCGAGCGCGATGGCGACGCGGGCTGCCTCACTGGGCTTGCTGGTGTCGTCGGTCGTGCTCATGACTGCCCCCTGCTTGCGCCCTTATGTCAGTGCAGCGCGCCCTGGCCGTGGCGCAATCTGGCCGAGAACTGAGCGGCAGCGTCGTCGGGCATGCGGCTCGCGTGAATGTGAGCGATACGCCACTCGCCGCGCTCGTGAACCATCACGTAGGTCGTGAAGACCATGGCGGGAATCGCGCTGGGGTCGACCGGGCGGTGCGCTTCCACGATCGCGTAGACCACGGTGCCGAGGCTGTCGTACACACGGATGTCGAGCGGCTCGATCGACACGGGGGCCGCTTCGAGCTGCGCGGCGAGGCCCGCGCGGATGTTCGGCAGGCCATGCAGATGCGCGCCTTCCGCGGTGATGCAGCTCACGAATTCTTCATCGATCCACAGACCCATCAAGCTGTCGATGTTGACTTCCGCGACGGCCTGGTAGTACGCGTTGAGGGTGTCCGCGGCGGCTTCGAAGATGTGGGCAAAACGTGGCATGGCTCGTTAGTCTGGTGTGCTCAGATTTGCACTCGGCGTGTACCTGGGCGCGGGTTGGCGATTGATCAGTTGCGTCGGCTCGCGCGTCGACTGCGGCGCTTCGCGCGTTTGCCGCGAGCATGCCGCCTTCGCGAGACAGTCCTGTGACGTCGTGCTCCGACGCGGCGCTTTGGTCCCTCACGCGCTTCGCTTCTATTGGGCGCGCGCAATGCGCGTGGCGTCCGTTGTGTGGCGCACATCCGCTCGCGTGCGCAATGTCTTCAGCGTTGGGCGGCGCACAGCCGCCCAACGCTGCCGGGCGCTTTCTATCGCTGTCCGAGCAGCATGCCGCGCAGATCGCCGAAAACCTGCTCCGGACTCAGTTCGCGCAGGCAGTTCAGATGCCCGAGCGGACACTCGCGTGCAAAGCAGGGACTACATTCGAGATGCAGCCATTGTACCTTTGCAAGCTCGGACAAGGGCGGCGTGTGGCGCGGATCCGTCGATCCGTAGAGCGCGACGAGCGGACGACGCAGCGCGGCGGCCACGTGCATCAGGCCCGAATCGTTGGTCACCACGGCGTTCGCGCGCGAGATCAGCGCGCACGCTTCGCCGAGCGCGGTCTGCCCGCACAGGTTGCGTACGTTAGGCGCGCGGTCGGCAATGGCCTGGGCGAGCGGGGCGTCCTTCGGCGAGCCGAGCGCGACGATCTGCGTGTACGGGAACGACTGGCCCACCATCTTCGCGAGCGCCGCGAAATGCTCGGGCGGCCAGCGCTTGGCCGGGCCGTACTCGGCGCCGGGGCAGAACACGAGCAGCGGCACGCGCGTATCGAGGTTGAAGCGCGCCGACACGCGCGCGGCCTCGTTCGGGTCCGACTCGAGGCGCGGCATCGGCAGGTCGTCGGGCACGGTGGCACCCGGCGCGTAGGCGAGCGCGGCGTAGTGCCTGACCATCGGCGGCCGCTCGTCCTTCGGCGGATTCGCGTGGCGCACGTTCAGCATGCCGTAGCGGTTCTCGCCCGTGTAGCCAATGCGCAGCGGCACGTTGGCGAGCCACGGGATCAGCGCGGACTTGAGCGAATTGGGCAGCACATAGGCGGCGTCGTAGCGCTCGGCGCGCAGATCGCCGGCCAGCTGCCAGCGGCGCAGCAGCTGCAGCTTGCCGTGGCCGAGGTCGGTGGCGTAGACGTCGCGGATCTCGGGCATGCGCTCGAGGACGGGCGCAACCCAGGTTGGCGCGAGCGCATCGATCTGAATGCGCGGGTGCAGTTTCACGAGCCGCGAAAATAGCGGCTGCGCCATCAGTGCGTCACCGATCCAGTTCGGTGCGATTACCAGCGCGCGGCGCATCGGGAGTCAGGGTCCGGAGAGGGTAAAGGTTGCGCGCGGCAAACCCGTTTGGGTCGGCGCGCGAAACACGGTTAATTCAACGAAGCGGCAGCGTCACGTCCTGCCGGCATGCCGGCGGGCGAAAGCGCAAGGTTCGGCGTATTGCTTCGTGGCGATGTGCGTAATGACGTGCGTAGTGCCCGCAGCGCACCGCCGTTTTCCTGGCGGCGCGCGACGGGCAGTGATGCATGGGGAAGGCCGGCCGAGCGGGGTGCTTTCACTCAGCGGCCATGCCCTCACGAACGAAAGAACGGTGCGAGTGCGACGTTCGCGCCGTTCGGGCGCGATCGGCGCAACGCATCAGTGGCCGTGGACCACCTCGCCCGCGCGCAGCTTGTAACGCGTGCTGCAGTACGGGCACTTCACTTCGCCGTGCGTCACGTCGAGAAACACGCGCGGATGGTTGCTCCAGCGCGGCATCGACGGATTCGGGCAGTAAGCGGGCAGATCCTTGGCCGAAAGTTCGACCAGCGGCATTTCCTTGATTTCGCTCATGAGGACAATTCTCTGTGTAGCAGTGGGGGCAAGCGTTGGCGCGCTGCTTAGACCTTCGCGAGCCAGCTTGCGTATTTTTCGCTCTTGCCCGAGACCACGTCGAAGAAGGCCGACTGCAGCTTCTCCGTGATCGGGCCGCGCGAGCCGCTGCCGATCGTGCGGTTGTCGAGCTCGCGGATCGGCGTGACTTCGGCTGCGGTGCCGGTGAAGAACGCTTCGTCGCAGGTGTACACCTCGTCGCGCGTGATGCGCTTCTCGATCACCGGAATGCCCATGTCGCGCGCGAGCGTGATGACCGTGTCGCGCGTGATGCCGTCGAGGCACGACGCGAGGTCCGGCGTGTACAGCTTGCCGTTGTTCACGAGGAAGAAGTTCTCGCCCGAGCCTTCCGACACATAGCCGTCCACGTCGAGCAGCAGTGCTTCGTCGTAGCCGTCGGCGGTGGCTTCCTGGTTGGCGAGGATCGAGTTCACGTACCAGCCCGAAGCCTTCGCGCGCACCATCGAAACATTGACGTGATGGCGCGTGAACGACGAAGTCTTCACGCGGATGCCCTTGGCGAGGCCGTCTTCGCCGAGGTAGGCGCCCCACGGCCACGCCGCGATGGCGACGTGAATGGTGTTGCCCTTGGCCGAAACGCCGAGCTTTTCCGAGCCGACCCAGATGATCGGGCGGATGTAGCACGACGCGAGCTTGTTCGCGCGCACGACTTCGAGCTGCGCGTCCGCGAGCGTCTTGGCGTCGAACGGTACGTCCATCTGGAAAATCTTGGCCGAGTTGAGCAGGCGCTTGGTGTGCTCGGCGAGGCGGAAGATGGCGGTGCTGCCGTCGGCGGTCTGGTAGGCGCGTACGCCTTCAAAAACGCCCATGCCGTAGTGCAGCGTGTGGGTCAGCACGTGAATGTTGGCGTCGCGCCAATCAATCAGCTTGCCGTCCATCCAGATCTTGCCGTCGCGGTCGGCCATTGACATACGATTCTCCAGACAAGTGCAGTAAATATCGGGC